>JAJZMR010000036.1:1713-5065 GCA_021847535.1 bacterium | reverse complement strand
CGTTAAATGCTTTTTCAAGTGCCTTTATTGTATTTGTATCCTCAGCTATCACTTCTAGCAATTGCTTGCCCTGCTTATTTTTCTGAGTAAAAAACGCTTTAAGTTCTTTAAGCGCATCCGCTTTGTTGCTTACACTCACAGGCTGAATGCCTGCATTCTTAATCATGTTTTGAACTTGCTCCTGCGTGAGACCTCCGCCAGATTTTTTCTTGAAAACCTCAATCTTATCTAGATAATCCTGCACGTTTCCATTAAAAAGAGTTTTTACAGCTTTTAGATTTGTAGCGTCTTGCAACGACACATTAAATGTTGCACCCAATGCCACAACAACTTCTGTATTAGCGCCATTTGCCGCAATAGTGAATAATTCATCCGTCGTATACGTTGCATGGCAAAAACCTTGCATGAGCACACCCGTAAAGCATAGTGATGATTTTATGATCTTCATATTTTTATTCCTTTTACCTATTTCTTAACTGACTGTAGTCCCTCAAGAATAGTGTCATACATTGTTTTGTACAAGCCCTTTTTTACTTGATCCTTCTCTTGATTTTTTTGTACTTCGAGGAAGTCTCGTAAATTCTCAACTCGCTCCTTATCCGCAGGATTAACGTAAACACTCCAGTTTGTCACGTCTACTTTTACCAATTGATGAACTAGCTCTTTAAGCTTGTCTGTAGAAAGATGCGAAAAATCTTCTTTTTGAGGCTCTCCAGATATCTGGCTTTTTGATGAAGATGGCGCAGATGACGAAGATGCTGTAGATGTTTGTGGGGCCATAGGTTTTATCGGGCTGCTAGTCATCATCTGTACTGCAGGTAGGTTTAATGCACTTAGTGACTCTTCCGATGGTGGGACCGATTTTTTTAACATACTTTCAATAGACTTTAAAGCGGATGCATATTTAATCTTATCCTGTTCAGATGTTGATTTCTCTTGAATTCTCAGCTGCAATTCTTTACGCAAACTTTTTACGCGTTCAATATTTTCAGGCGCAAAATAGCGACTGTCCGCCACGTTCCTAACTGCTGTGCTTAAGCTACGAATTGTACTATCTACCGCATTGACGGTAAGGTCTTTATAAGGCCGTTCTGCTGGAACTTCAGAAGCTTTAGATGAAGATGCAAATGCGCTTGACAACGCATTGTTCCCTTCTTCAATCGCCTGACGCAGAATCTTTTTTGTGATAAGCACCTCCAACTGATTAAAGCTTTTATCAAAAGCCTTTTTCACTTGTTGTGATAACTGATCTTGGCACTTAACATTAAAGTGTCTAAGTGTAGACGGATAGAGCTCGATTTCTGTAAGGAACTTTTCAGCCGCAGTTATGTTTTTTTGCATCTCACCAACATTGCATTCTTTTGCTCCCAAGCTCGAGCCAAACCACCCAGACTTTCCCTTACATTGATTTATCTTACTAATATGCTCTTGATATTCTGTCATGTAAAGATCAACCTGTTTGATCAATCCTTCAGCTTGTTTATCACACTCAGTTGGCTCTGATACCGGGGCTTTGCCTTTTGATTGTACTATAGCCTTGCCTTGTTTTATCGCGCTTTCTAGCGAATCAATCTTTTGCTTGATAGCATTCATCGCAGTTGTTAGCTCATTAATCTCTTCTTCACTAAACGCTGAACTACATGGTTTTTTCAACAATGCATTAATCTCTTCTTCAAGCGCAGCACCTTTTTTTATTGCCTCTTCGGCCAGAGGTATCCCATTTTTTATCTCATCTGTATTAGACCACAAACCAGTAAATCCTATCCCCTCCCGGTTGAGTGTGTTAAGTGCTTTTTTGAAGTCTTCATTCAATTGTTGTATTTTTGACCATATAGCATTTTGCTTGTCTCTACACTCTTTTTCTACTCGAGCGTTTTCGGCCTGTTGTTTTACTGCAGCCAATTTTTTTTCACCTTCGGCTATAGCTTTTTCTAAAGCATTATTTTTAGCAACTTTTTTTTGCAGATCTTGCAGGGCTTCTGCAAAAGCTTTGTTTGTTGAAGTCTCTCTCTGCTTAAATTCTTCAACTTTTGTTTCAAGGGCTTTTCCTTCCTTCAATACCTCTTGACCACCTTTGATCGCGTTTGTAAGATCGTCCTCCTTACAGCTGCTAAACATCAAAACATTAAACAATCCGCCACACTGATTATTCAAATTCTGAACTGCACCATTATATTTTTGGCCAAAGGCAGTCATCTGCGTAACATAATCCATTGCCTGCTTATCAGCTGTGGGCAGTTTCGATGCCACTGATTCCTTTGATTTTTTTGCTTTTTCAACAGCTGCTTTTGCATGAAAAAGCGTGCTATGTAACTCGCTATTGTTATTTATCGCGATATAAAGATCAAGCAAATTCTTCAAAGAGCTATCCTTGCACAAAGCTGCACAGCCGTTCTTATCTTTAGATTTGTCATATTTTGCTTTTAAATCATCATAACTCTGCAAAAAAATCTCACTATTTTTTATAACCTCTTCAAGCGCATTAATATCTTTTGACTGCTGCTCCAAATCCTTAATAAATTGTAATGATTTTTCCCGATAAGTTGTAAAGTTGTTTACAAGATCATTGATCTGACCATCACACTGGGTAGCTCTGCTGATAATTTCTTCTATGTTTTTTTTGGCTTCTTGTACTGTGACTGTGCCATTCGTGACTGCGGCAATAACATTTTTCGCCGCATTCAGGCTGTCCTGCTCGATGCCACTCTTCTTAACCAATGCCTCCAACGAGCTCACATCAAAAGCCGATTGTTGCGAACTGGATGCAACTGGCTGTGGTGGTGGTGCTTGTGGTATTGTTGATTGTGCTCGTGTTGTTGGTTCTGCTGGTAGCTTCTTTTCTTGTACTGGTTGCGCTGATTCTACTGAGGGGACTTGATCAGGTGTTAGAGAATTATTTTCAGTCACTGGAGGTACCTGGCCGCCCTTGTTTGGGGTTTTTGGTGGAGCAGCTGCACCCCGTGCAACAGCACGAACCGAGTCAATTTTCAAGTTATTTGCTGCAAGGCCTTGGTCAGCCGTAACCTTACGTTGCGGCGATTGTGCCAAAAGATTATAGTCTCTTTCAAGTTGTTGCGCATGTCTGATTGTGGGATGCTTTACGTAATTGGCCAATGCATACTTATAGTTTCTTTCTGCCTGCTGAGTTGTCACCACCTGTTGGGCAGGTAAAAAAGAGGGTACGGCCACAAGCAGCCAACTGCCCATGACGAGTAATTTCTTAATACTTATATTCATATACTATCCTTTATCTTTTTTTAGTAAGAAAATTGGAATTTACCAAGCACATTCCATCGATCGAACGACGTATTCATGCTACAAAATTCATACATGCCCCCAAAGCCGATTGACC
>JAJZMR010000036.1:0-1703 GCA_021847535.1 bacterium | reverse complement strand
TGATTGTAGGCAACACCAGCATAAATAGTGTTTGACAAGGTTGCCGGATGTGCAGCTGAATCAAGGTTCAAATCAGAAAGTTGAATGACATTGTTTGCATAATTTGCAAGCACTGATGCAGAACCAGGAAAATCATTTTTGATCGTACGTGCAAGGTTTGTTTGGCCAGCACCATCGATATCTTTCACCGCGATAGTAAGCGGGAAATTTGTACAACAGTCGCGCGGGAAATCTATTTTTTCTGCTTGACGAAGCCAGAGGTTATAGCCGACCTCCATATCAAATGCACAATAAGAATAATTTAATCCCCAATTAATATTGGTATAAAAGCGAGGCGTCACACGCACTTTTTGAGTAAATACGTTAATCCCGGAAGTACCACTGTAAAGGTTGAAATCTGGTGAACCAGTTGTTGCGGCTGTTGCTTGGTTAACAGACGTGTACACTTCAAGATACCGGCTCCATTCACCCTGTTGCACTAAATCAAAAGAACGCCATTGGTGATTAGAAAAGAGGTACTTGCTTGACATATCAAGGTCCATGCGCAAGCCATGATTCCCCTGCTCATAGAGCGTGTAACCAAAATGTGTACCATATAAAAGGCCAACATGATGGTTGTTACCGATCACGGCATTGAATAAATAGCCCGCATTGCATTGGTCAATTTTTGTACCGCTTGGTGCAAGAATACCGATATAGGCATTCAAATCACAATCATCACTATGCATCGAGTTGTATCCGATACGCAGTTCAACATCAGCAACACCCCAAGCGCTCATATCTTTAAAATTGTCGACTTTACCATAGTTCCAATTTGCTTGCCTGAAGGCTTCTTGCATAGTGCCAACATGTGGGGCTCCATCAAGACCGAGTGTTGGGCTTGTTCCGCCGCCATTTTGCGAAATATTTTCGCACAAGTTCATTTCATTTTTTATATATTGTACAGGAAAGGCGATTTCACCCCAAATGGTCGGTACATCATCTTTGTTTTTCCAGAATGATTGTTTAAAAGTAAAACCAACACCTGCTATAGTCTGTTTTGGATTAAAGGTAATAACACCTTGGTACTGCGAACCGACAAGCCCAGCAGCGCCGTCAATGGTGACTAAATTAAAGTTGCGTGCTTCTAAATCACGATTTGTCGTTCCATCTGCCGGAATAACTCCGCCTGGAATAGAGATCCCTTCAATGACATTAAGTGACCTTTTGCCATAGGGCATAAAATAAGAATTGAGTTTTTTCGCATTTGATGTTTGGCCGCCGTAACCAACGACTTCAACGTTACCCCCAATACCACCATCTTTATCTTGCATGCGAGCAGTTGTATTAAAAAGCTCTTTCGTTGGTTTACCTATTTCCCATAACGGAATATTGCTAAAAAAAGTTTTACTTGAAGCTGCCTGATAGTAGCTCTGCATAGTCGTGCCGATAAGCAGCAACATGCTAAAGTACCCAGTATATGTAAAATTCATACGTCTCCTTAAGGTAAAAAAATATAATCACACTTGCTAGAATTTTATTATGGCATTTTCAATAAAGTCAATATATTATAAAGAGTAACCACAAATATAATAATAAAGGCAAGATATGATTTCGCGCATTAAGGGAACCTTAGATCTTCTTGATAGAGGTCTTTATAACTGGATAGAAAAAAAAATTAAAAAACATCTGACCGATTACCATTTTAAAGAAATAGCGACACC
>JAJZMR010000025.1 GCA_021847535.1 bacterium | reverse complement strand
TTCAGTAGTTTCACTTGAGGAGTACAAGTCTCATAGAACTCGTCCTTCTGAAAAAATACCATCTCTTGCAACAATGCATGTTGCTCATGAGGGGTTGCCCATTATTATTCGTGCCGATAATGTATCGTCAAAAGAGGCTCTTATGAATGAAAGGGCAAAAATATCGAAAAAAAGTTTTAATCCTTTGCAGGTGATTTTTGCGGGCATTGGCATGATTACTGAAAAAGATGTTGAGCTTGCTCATGATACACAGGCTATTATTTATGGCTTTAATGTTACAATTGACAAGCAAGCTGCGTTAGAGGCAAAAAAATACTTAATTACTGTTAAGCTTCATGATGTTATCTATAAATTACTTGAAGATTTAGAATTTCTTGCTGAGCAGGGTAGGCCGGTTAAGAAGATTGCCAAAAAAATTGGTGAGGCTGTTGTTCTTAAGGTTTTTGATATAAAAGGAATAGGTATTGTTGCAGGGGCGCAAGTTAAGACAGGAAAGTTCTTAAAAGAGGGCGGGCGAGTGCTTGTTTATCGCGGTAAATATAAGGTAGGGGAGGGTTTGATTAAAAGTCTTCAGCGCGACAAAAAAAGTGTAAAAGAGGTCCTCGCTGGTTTTGAATGTGCCTTTATGATAGAGGGTTTTTCTGACTGGATAGTCGATGACAGGGTTGAGTGCTTCATAGATGTTCCTGCGGAATAAGTTTTTTGTGATTTTTTAAAAATTTCATATGGAGGTAGTGTGATTGGTGCAGAGCATTTTATAATACTTGCATTAGCTTTCGTGTGCGCCTTTATGGTGAGCCTTTTTACTGTTCCGCTCTTTATAAAAATTGCTCTTATCCGCGGTATTCTTGATAGTCCTACTACCTTAAAAAATCATGCGGTTGCAACGCCATATCTTGGAGGGTTGGCGGTTTATTCAGCTTTCATAATTGTTTTGGCATTATTTTTCCCTGGATATTGGAATTTAAGTTTTTTTTTGATCGGAGCAACATTGTTGTTACTTCTTGGTCTTGTTGATGATTTGGTGCCGCTTAGTGCATTATATAAGTTCTTAGGTCAGGTTATAGCAGCGCTTTGTTTTTTGAAGGGAGGATTTTCTCTTAAGCATGAGTTTATAGGGGCGCTCTCTTTTTCGATATCAATTTTTTTAATATTGATATCATTTTTTTGGATACTCACTATTGTTAATGCTTTTAATTTAATTGATATTATGGATGGACTTGCAGCAACGGCTGCCATCGGTTCACTTATTGGTTTTTTAATATTCGCACTTTTTTATGAGGTTTATTCTGTCAGTCTATTAATTGTTATTTGCGTGGGATCGCTTTTTGGATTTTTTATTTTCAATAAATCTCCTGCGCGTATATATCTTGGCGATGCAGGATCTCTTTTTATAGGGGGCCTATTGGCCACCATCCCTTTTATGATTCCATGGGGGACTTATACAGTTTTTGGTTTTTTTACACCGTTGATTATTCTTGCTGTCCCCATATTTGAGGTGATCAGTCTAATTATTATAAGAAGTTATAAAAGAATTCCTTTTTATCTAGGGTCGCGCGATCATTTTGCACATTATCTTATAGATAAAAAATGGAAAAAATCTGAAATTTTACTTTTTGTATCGTTTATAAACAGCCTTCTTATATGCCTTGCTTTCCTTTTTAATATCAATATTCTCTCTTTGCCTACAACATGCACCATTGCCGTAATTTTGCTTGTTGCATGGTGTGCAACATTATACCTTAAGTTTACTCATCTTTTCATTGATAATAGGTGATTTTTCTCTTATTGCAACACAATAAGAGAAAAAAGCCCTTATTTAAAGCATTTTTTTGTTGCTTTTTTTATGTGCACATAAAATTTGTTGTTTTTTATTAAAATAATGAAAAAATAAAAGAAGCCTTTGAAGTAACATCCGTTGATTATTACCCTATGCTCCTTTTTGGGTAATAATCAACAAAGGTTTTTGTATTCACTGTTTTTTTAAGTGTGCGCCCGATTGTTTGTGCGGGTGCGCACTATTTTTTTATAAAAGATTTTAATTTAAGAAGATTTTTTTTGTCTTCTTCAAGACCATCGCCTTTAGGTGTTTCTATTATTTTTGCTATGCGTGTAAAGCGATCATCATTCATCAAAAAATTAAATGCCTCGATGCCTATTGATCCCAATCCAATAGAGGCGTGGCGGTCGATGTGAGAATTTATTTTTTTAAGTGAATCATTTATATGTATAACATACAGCTTTTTTATACTCAGTATTTTATCAAATTCTTGCCAAAAGGTCTCATAGGCCGCTTGAGTCGTAAAATCGTATCCGGCACTAAATGCATGGCATGTGTCAAAACAGAAACCAACCCGTTCTTTTTGTTCAATTTTTTCATATATTTCAGCAAGCTCCTCAAGTTTTGATGCAATCACTGTTCCTTGCCCAGCCATATTTTCAAGAGCTATTTTTGTTTTTCCATTATCTTGATCAAGCGTCCTGTTGATTGTTTCGGAACAATGGGCAAGCCCCTGTGTTAGATCTGAATTTAGTCGCGCGCCAGGATGAAGTACAAGATAAGGGACTTTGAGTTCATGGCATGCTTGCAGCTCGCGTATAAGTAGATCTTCGGATTTCTTTCGAACACTTGCTTCTGGCGATGCTGGATTCATCAAATAGCTTGCATGAACCACTGTTTGCACAGATCCATCCTGTTGCGCTTTAATAAAATCAGCAACAACTTTCTTATCAAGTGGGTTGAATAGCCATTGTCTACTTGAATGTGTGAAAAATTGAACTACATTGCATTCAAGGGCTTGCGCTTGATCGAACGCATTGGCAAGTCCGCCTGCAACAGAAACATGAGCGCCAAGAAGTGTTTGGTCATTTTTTTTCATAAAAATTCCTTTAATTGTAAAGAAAACTGAGTGTAGATGAGTTGACAAATTAAGCAAATCTATTACATTCAAACATTATAGATATTAGATATTTTATGATTTTTTGTATTTATTTTTACCGTAAAAATTTTTAGTTTTTCTCTCTACTTGTTTCAGGAGTTTCTATGAAACGGTATCTGCCGTTTTTTTCCCTTTCCCCTCTTTTTTTGATTTTTTGCCTTGTGCATGCAGATGCGTCACTGCATGAAAATATGGAAAAAAAAGAGGTTTTACCTCTAAAAAAGGTGCCTATATCATATGAGTTCGGAGATGGGAAAATAGATTTTTCTACGCGCTTTCGAGCAGAAAGTTTTTATGGTAGGAGTATTAATTTACTTAATGATGACCCTAAGGATCAAATTTTGGTACCCGTAAAACACACGATTGACTTTAGTATGGGGTATGGTATCGGAAAACCAAGTAGAGGGTTTGATGTTTTTAAATTAAAAACGACCATTCGAACTCGTGGAACATGGGGCGCTCCTGAAAGTATTGCATCAACCGGTCCAACGGCACTCAAGATTAGTGATGCAGTATTTGGGGCACATGCACATCCGATCAATAGATTTATTTTATGGATGCGTGAATTGTGGATGGATATTTCACTTGAAGGCCTTTTTAACTTACCCAATAATTACAATCATAAATTTACTTTGGGCTTCTTTCCTTTTGAGTTAGGTAGGGGTATTGCTCTTGGTAGTGCATACGCAACAGATCCTGATATTTTAGGTTATACCCCTATGGTAGGTATAGACCAGTTTGCTCCAGGATTTAAAATTTCGGGCAATTTAATTGTGCCAAATTATCTTTCTTACGATGTCTATGCAGCGATTTTAAGAAACAGGTCTGACACATTTAATAACGTTAATCTTGCAACGCAGGGTCAAGCATTTGATTCCGTTGGTGAAAGTAAAGTTTGTGATCCAGCGCGTGGCTTTGGTAAGATAGACTATCTTGTTGCAGGCAGACTTCAGTGGCGACCAGTTGATGATCGCGATAAAAAATTTCATCTTGAAGGATATGCTCTTTATGATAGACAAGCTGAACAGCGTATAGAGTTTATCGGCGATGCCGAATCAAAACTGGGAACAGTCGGTGTTGCACTTAATACTGAATATAGAGGTTTTATTTTTGATTTTGAGTGTGCTAAAAATATGGGGCGCCAATACGTAAAAGGTTGGGACCGTAATGTGGTAAGCATCGAAAACAGAAATGGCTCACTGATTGTTGCTAATACTGAGGTTGTTGCTATTGCAACACAAGGTGTTGACGCAGCTGGAAAAAAAGCTGTATCGACTTCGGCAAATCAGGATATTATTAATAAGGCTGTTCGTGGCGAGCAGTATAATGGACAGCAAATAGTCGTTGCAGGTATTGGAGAAACTAATTTACAAAATAGTAAAGAGCGATTCACTAACCCGTACACGAATAGTTATTCTGGATTTATGTTTGTGAGCGATGTTGCCTATAGATTTAGTCCGCAGTTGAGATTTGCTGTTGAAGTTGGGTATGCAACAGGTGATGCAAATCCCAATAGAGATATTTATGGATTAGGCGAGAGCAATAAGGACGGAGATTATCGAGGATTTATCAGTTTGCAGGAAGTTTATCAGGGTTCGCTTGTAAAGAGTGCTTTTTTACTTAATGGATCAGCTAAAGTTCCGCGTGTAAGTAATTTTGCTTCTTTTGATTTGAGTGATTCAACCGCAAACCTTGTTACGCGATTTAACAATATTGTTTATGTTGGGCCGAGTGCAGAAATAAAGGGAGTTTTTCATGAAATGCCTTGGACCGTTATGCCTAATATTATAACGTATTGGCAAGAGTTTCCTCTTAAAATATTTGATAAAGTAAATGGTGTTGTTACGCCAAAAGATGCGCGAAAATGGCTCGGGATAGAGGCAAATTTATTTGGCGACATTATGCTTACTCAAGATTTTAAATTATTCTTTGTTGGCGCATTTTTTTTGCCGGGAAGCTATTATGATGATATCAAAGGTAAGCCTATTACTAAAGATCAACAGAAAGCGATTGAGCGCTATAATCGTACAGGTTTTGAAGGTGAGCGGGTTCTTTTTTCAAGTAACCATGTAGCATTCTTTATGAATCTTGGTCTTGAGTATCGCTTCTAGGTTCTGTGAACCAAATTTAAAAAGCATTTAAAAAAAAGTTAAGCTTCCTTTAGTTAATGACAAAAAAACAAAAGGAAGCTTGTAATGCATTAC
>JAJZMR010000086.1 GCA_021847535.1 bacterium | reverse complement strand
GTGCCAGCAGTTGGATAGCGGGCCGTGCGGTGGCGAATGATTTCTTTTTGGCGCCCTCGAGCGTAGGCCACCTCCAAAGAGCTTTCTGCCTTTTTAAGCTCAAAAGATGCATTAACAAGGTAATAGCGCCCTTCGTGTAATGTTGAATAGTTATACCCAAAATGAAACCAGCCATGGTCAACAGACAAAAGCTCGCCCGTCAGGCCATCAATAACCGTAGCGCCCACTAAAAAATTACTTAACAAAAACTCAAAATAATGGATATTAATAAAAACAGAGCCACCAACTGTGCCAGGAATACCACTAAATTCTTCAAGCCCTAATGCACCATGAGCCAAACAAGCGTTTATAAGCTCCGCCACAGAAAGACCCGCACCGGCGGTAACCACTATCTTCTGCCCTGTTACTTGAAAAGTACTCTCATATAAAGCAGGTCGAATTACCAACCCCGGAATACCCGCATCACAGATAAGAACATTTGCCCCCTGGCCCAAAAGTGTACAGGTCAGCCCCTGCTGGCAAGCCCATACAAGGGCATCACGAAACTGATCAGCAGTTGAAGGTGCAGCATAATATTGAGCATCGCCCCCCGTTTTAAACCAATTTTTATCATACAACGGAACTGAGCGCTCAATAATAGATGGCATTATATAAGACATTGTGCTGTTTTGTGCGGCGTAGTACGCATCATTGCTGGATTATCTAAGATTTTTTGCTGACAGGTTTCACTACAAATCGCCCTATTTTTTTCAACGCACCCCGAACATATGATCAACTGCTTATTACATCCTGCATAAAGACAATTATAATAATCGTCAGCAGCAACAGAGCAGAGACCACATTGACCTAGGATATCATTCGTGACCGGAACGGCAATACGACCATCAAAAACATAATTTTTACCCCTAAAATAACCATCGGGAAACGCCTGCGCATAGCGATCAATGCCACCGGTTATTTGGTAAACATTTTTGGCAACACCCTTGCTTTTTACATAAGCAGAGGCTCTTTCACACCGTATCCCACCCGTACAATACATAAGGACATCCTTATCTTTAAAAAGATCTTGATGGTTATCTATATAATCAGGAAATTGCCGGAACGTTTCAATGTCAGGAACAACTGCATTAACAAACTTTCCAATCGCAGCCTCATAATTATTACGCGCATCAAGAATCACCAATTCTTTATTCTGCGTAATAAGGTCGTGCGCCTGAGCAGGTGTTACATGAATACCGGTATCTTTATAAGAGATCTCTTTTGGGCTCTTACCCAAACGAGTAATTTCTTCTTTTTCTACCACACGTAAACGGGGAAATGGATCACCTATACAATGACTTACCTTAAAATCGATCCCGCCAAATAGGGGGTGATTATTCATTTCCCTAATATAGGCATCACACGCTTCTTGCAAGCCAGCAACTGTACCATTTATTCCTTCTGTTGCCAGAATAATGCGCCCTTTTAAGCCAAGCGAAAGACAAAGATTTTTTTGCCATTTTACTTGCTGCAACGGGTATTGAACATCAATATATTTATAATAAAGTAAAATAGTTTTCATAGTAGTTTTAGTCTACCACAGATTGATCGTTTTACAATTTTTGCGTAGACTCTGTAGATGATAACTCATTTTTACGATAGGTCATAGCACATGAAGCTTTCTCTTGCTTGGATATTTAGCCACATCAAAAAAACACTTTTTCATCAATTTTCTACAGATTACGAAAATGGTGATTTTTTTGAACAGCTTGGAGCCAGCGTGGCTGAAATAGAACATGTACAAAAAGTAACCTATTCTCCCGATAGTTACTTTTATGCCATTGTTCAAAAAATAGAAAAAAACATCTGCACATTAATCATACCAGAACTCAACAACAAAGAAGTCAAGCTTGCGGTTCACCAACTTGCCGTAGGCGATGGCTGCCTGCTCAAACTAGATGATGATACGCTGCATTATGCAACACTGAAAGATTTTTACGCAGAAAAAGAGGGTCTTTTGCCAGCACTATGTATACCTATCGATCAACAGGCTGGCGCATGGAAAAAAGCAATGCCTTTATGGGATTACATCCTTACAATTGATAACAAGGCATTAACACATCGCCCTGACCTGTGGGGACACCGGGGATTCGCACGTGAAATTGCAGCGTTATATGATTTAGAGCTGGTACCTGATGAACATATAATCACGCAAAAACCGATACGTTCATTTGTGAATTTAGCCCATCCAGTTGCTGGCAACAAATGGGGATTAACGAATAACTCACCAAAAAATTGTACACGCATTGCAGGACTCACGCTATCAAAAATCAATAGCGAAGCATCACGTATTGATATGGTAGTCCGCCTATGCGCAATCAACGCAAAACCGATCAATGCAGTAGTCGACTGTACCAATTATGTCATGTATGATATTGGGCAACCAATGCATGCATTTGATAATGAAAAACTGACTGGCGATTCTTTGATGGTCCGACAAGCCTTTGCAGATGAACAGGCGGTACTTTTGGATGGTACACAATTGACACTAACACCCAAAGATACGGTGATTGCAGATAAAACTGGCGTTATAGCATTGGCAGGCATTATGGGATCGAAAGCAACAGCTGTATCGCCGCAAACTAAGTCGATCTTTATTGAGTCGGCTCACTATCAACCAGGAGTTATACGCACATCAGCATTACACCATAAACTGCGAACCGAAGCGTCAACGCGTTTTGAAAAATTTATTGATCCTCTTGCAAATACGCAGGCGCTCATGCGTTTTTTACATCTGCTTGATGAGCATGATATACCCTATGAAGGCGCCGAAGCAATTTTGCTACTCGGGTCGGTCCCTGATCAGAAAAAAATTACCTTTTTGCAAAGCTTTATTCAAGAAAAAATAGGAATGATAGTAAGCCTTGATCAAATACATACGATACTTCACAAGCTTGGTTTTGGGATACAGCAAAAAGATATTTTGCATGATACGGAATTTACCGTGATCGTTCCAACATTTCGAGCAACAAAAGATATCCGCAGCGCACAAGATATTGTGGAAGAAATTGCACGATTTATCGGATTTAATAATCTACCGATGCAGTTGCCCACACGGACAATGCGCCCTTTTTCGCTTCATGCCATGCACGTGCAACGGCAAATAAAAAGATTATGCGCATTCGGTTTTTCTATGCATGAAGTAAGTAATTATGCTTTTTACGATAATCAATTTTTAGAAAAAATTGCGCTTAATCTCGAAACTGCCTACAGGGTTGCAAATCCTGTATCGGAGCACTGGACCATGCTCGTTTCAAGTCTTATACCCCACCTTTTTAAAAATATTGAACAGAATATCCATCAACATGCGCACATGGCATTTTTTGAAATCAATAATATTTGGAAGAAGAATAATGAAAAACCAGATGAATCGCTCATGCTTGCAGCCGTTTGGTATCAGGAAGAGGCAATCAATTTTTATGATTACAAAGAAAAAATTATTCATCTATGTAAAGAACTTTCGATCACTCTTTTGTGGAAAAAGCCAGATACCGCTCTTGATCCCTGGTATCATCCATACCAGACTGCTGAGCTTATTTTTAATAACCAGGTAATCGGTTATGCTGGAGTGGCACATCCATCAATTATGCGTAAAATAGCCCCGGGATCAGCATTTATATTTGAAATTTCACTCACCCCGATTATTACACAGTCACGTGCTCCGGTAACCTTTAAGCCACTTTCGATCTATCAACCGGTAACGACCGACATTAGTCTCCTTGTTCCTTTGAATATCAGTGTTGATACCCTTGAACAGGCTATAGCGCAAAGTGATGCGCGCATTTATGCCATCCAGTTAATTGATTATTTTGAAAACGAGGCCTTTGTCGGAAAACGGGCTATCACATTCCGCTATAGCGCTCAGGATGATGAAAAGACATTTTCAAAAACAGAAATCGAGCAATTGCGTAATGATGTTATTGCAGCAGTTGCCGCGCAGGGAGTAACCATTAGATGAAAGGATCGATAAAAAAAATAGTATCACTGGTTAGTTATCTTGCATTTGCCTTGTTTATTCTTGCACTCGATTTTTTCACCAAGCAATGGGCATTAAAAACGGCTGTAAAACCGCTTATTTTCAATAAGTATCTTTCTTTAGATTTGACAATCAATCGGGGCATTTCGTGGGGAATTTTCCATCACGCAGATCAACCCTTTTTTATCGCTTTATCCATTGGCATATCACTTTTGATAGTTCTTCTTATAGCCTATACACTCTTTAGATGGATGAAAGATAAATCTATTTACCCAGAGCTTTTGATTATCGCTGGAGCAGGCGGAAATCTTATTGATAGGCTTATGTATAATGGTGTGGTTGATTTTATAGCACTTCATTGGGGCGTGCTTGCCTTCCCTATTTTTAATGTTGCTGACATGGCAATCACTATAGGCGTTATAGGAATGCTTGTTGTACTCCCGGAATAATCAATGTATAACTTTTTAAGTGTGATAACAAAATTCATATCTCCACCTTATTGCGTTGCCTGCCAAATTCGATTAGCTGATTATACCGTATTGTGTCATGAGTGCCATGCAACAATACCAAAAGTTTTTTCACAAAAAAAAATGATTTCGTCCACGGCTGACTATACCGTGCATGCATTTACTCTTTACCAAGAGCCATTTGATACCTTGATTCAGGCAAAACTTTATGCACAACAGACACCATTTCATCAACTCGGCTTTCTTTTAAGCCAATCGCCGATTATACAAACAATTGCCTGCGATATTATTATTCCTATTCCGCTTCATTGGCAACGAAAAATTTGGCGCGGATTTAATCAGGCAGAAATTCTTGCAGAATCTCTTGCAAAAAAATTGCAGAAATCAACGCTTTACGCCCTCAAACGAACACGTCATACACAATTTCAATCCACATTAACGGCCCAGGGACGCAAAGAAAATCTTCGTCATGTCTTTTCGCTTTCTGATAAAAATTATGCCAATCAGATAAAAAATAAACGCATACTCCTTGTTGATGATCTTTATACAACAGGCGCAACGGCTGAAGCTGCGATACGCGAACTGTATGCTCATGGTGTCCTTTCTGTCGACCTGGTTGTTGTTTGTAAAGTTATTCATTAAATTGAGTGTTGATCCTGTTTGCAACTCCTTGAGCATATGATACGC
>JAJZMR010000006.1 GCA_021847535.1 bacterium | reverse complement strand
ATAAAACGCCGGAAGATGCACTGAGAGCGCTCAAGACAAAGAAATTGGATTTCTTGATCAAGCGATTCGATCGCCTAGATCAGTCTATTGATACTGCTTATGCGTAAGTCCTGTTTTTATAAAAAACATAAAGGATTACCATGATTTCTTCGATAAAAAAATTATTACTAAGTTTATTTATTTGTAGTTCTTGTGTGTATGCACAGAACGATCATGATTTTGATGATGAACTATTAAATATTTTAAGACCTCTTAAGTCTATTTTACATGAGCCGCTCCTTTCACGCAATGCAAAAGATAAATTAGAAAAATCTGGCACAGTATTTGCAATGGCTGGCTATAAGCTTATAAAGGATGCTCACAATAAGCTCGGTTATCAAGAGATGTATGGTATAGATAGTGATAAGATTCTAAAATTTATTCAAATGCCAGAAGAAAAATTTGCAGAGAATAGTTCCGTACATTATTTTGCCATAGAACAGGTGGATAATGTTGTGGATATAGAATCAACTTTGTATACGGAGCATACTATTCAGTCTGTTCTCCCTACTGTTGAGGAGCAGCGCTCTCTTGAAGAGCTTTATGTACGTGGTGATCATAGTAATCAAGTCGAGAATAATCAGACATTTGAATGGGGAACATGTCAGAGCAAAAATCTGGTATCATTTGATCGCACATCTGGGGCTTTGCGCACAGAAATAGGGCGCATGTGTAAAATTTCATTATCAAAAGCTGAATTTCAAAAATATATAAACGAATTAAAAAAACAATAATTTTTAGATAAGGTACGAAAAAGGGGCAGTATATAAAAATACCCCCTTTTTTGTAAAGTGCGCTATACTTTCTACTACGTTTATTTTTGTAATAGCTAGGTTAAGAAAGAATATTGTATGAAAAAAAGATTATTATTTCTCGCTGTAACAGCATTTTTTTTTGTTCACATTCCTACAGATGTTTATGGACATGGTACTCACTGTACGCATGGACATAGCCATACAATAGAAAAGCCGTCTTTTCACCGTGATTTTGTTCATGATATGAAGATACTCAGTCATTTTTTTAATCAGCATGCTGTTGTTACATGCTGTGTCTTAGGATGTACTGTCGTAGTATATTTATTGTACAAAAAATATATGGCTCTTGAAGATAATGAGATTAAATCATTTTGTCGTGAATAAGCATTTTTTGTGCAATACGTTCAAACAGTGGGGCAGCAACACCTGACGCATATAGGTCATGACGAGCTGCTTCTTTAATAAAGGTGACGATGACACGTTTATAGTTACCTTTTTCGACAATTCCGGTAAAAGTATAAATATTTTTAAGAGGTGAGTAATTTCCCGCTCCATCCAATAGGCGCGCGGTACCTGTTTTGCCTAAGACGGTAACGCCAGGGATAACTGCAGCATGTCCTGTCCCTTGTGTACAGGTTTTTTCTAATATAGTCCGCATATGCATGATCGATTCCGGAGAGTACAATTTTTCCTTGTCTGGTGGTGGGGTCAGAGGATAAGTTAACTGCGGTATGGGCAAGTACCCCCCATTACTAAACAAACTAAATGCCCGCGCAAGCTGTAAGAGAGTTGCTCGTATTTCGTATCCAAAAGAAAGTGAATTAAGCGATGCTTTTGACCAGGTTTTAGGATGAGTTATATAACCTTTTTGTTGTCCGGGAAAATTTAATCCCGTCGGTTGGCCAAAACCACATTTTCTATAATGTTCATATACCTTTTTACCTAAAGTTTGTGCAATTTTTGCGGTTCCGATATTATTTGAATACTCGATGATTTCCGACAGCGTTAAAAGGCCATGCGCCTTCCAGGTGGTAAATTTCTTTCCATTGACTATTCCATTTTTAGTATTTTCGCAATCAATCACGTCTGTGGGGGTAAACGCCTTTTCTTCAAGAGCAGCTAATGCTAAAAAAGTTTTCATAACAGAACCGAATTCATATGTCTCTGTAACGATACGATTTTTTAAAAGACTTACATCATCGATTATGCTTTGTTGTGGATCTATATTAGGTACCATTGCCATTACATAAAGAGCTCCGGTTACAGGGTCCATAATAACCACAGCACCTTCTTTTGCTTGAAACGCATTAACCGTTTCTTTCAATTCTTCATAGGCAAGAAATTGAAGCGTGCTATCGATGGTACTATAAATAGGGGTACCGGCAACACCAGATTTTATTATTTTTTTATTAAAATAATAATGGCCAGAACGCGCATCTTTTTCGATTGATGCATACGCTGGCTCTCCTGCCAACGTTTTATTATATATAAGTTCAAGCCCGCCGATACCATTATTATCAATGTCGGTTCTTCCCAAAACAGGGCTCAAACAGGCAAGAGGATAATAGCGCCCAGGTTCCTGAAGAACATAGATATCTGGCAGTGACAAAGTATCAATAGCACTCAATTCGGCATCAGAGATATTGCGCGCAATATACATGAAGTGTGGGGATTTTTCGGATAAAAGTTTTTTAAGAATATGCGGGTATTGTTCTGATAAAAACTGGATGAGCGATTCTCTATTTTTAAGATTATCCGGGGTTATAAAAATAGCGGGCATGGGCTTTTCTGTTGCAATAAGTTTATTATTTTTATCAAAAATAGGTGCACGTTTTGGAATGGTTTTTGTAAGCACCTGATATTGTTGTTGGCCTAGTTGGCAAAAAAATGGATGCTTGATGATTTGTAAAAGATATATATGGGAAAGTAAAATTGAAAATATCATCCCGAAAAAAAGGGCGATTAAAAAAACTCGTATCTTGGCTATTTTATTTATCATAATCGGACAATTTTTTTATATGAGCTATGGTCGCTTTTGTCATGCCAAGCTCATGGAGTGCATAGGCTTTGAGTTCTTGTGGTTTTTGCAATTGAAGCAACTCATGCATAAGCTGCCGTTCGTTCTTTTGTAACTCATCAAGACGATTCTGATTCTTTTGGCATGCATAGGTGAGTTTAATGATAGTGCTTTGTGTATAAATGTAAAAAAATATGAGTCCCAGTTGTAATGCAACAAGACTTATAATAAAGGTTCTTTTGAAAGTCATATCCAGCTCCTATTTTGCATAAGATACCAAGAGCCTGCATATAAGTGCAATCGTTAAAATTCTTGCTGCATACCAAAATGGATGCGAGATGCCGGTTCACCATCACGTTTGCGGCGATCAAGTTTAAACCCTACATCAACACGCACTGGTGTCGGTTGCGTAACTCGAATACCAAAACCTATCGCGTGTCTAAAATCAAAACTATTATTGCGTAAAAATATTCGAGCAAGCTGGGGATTTGGTGTATCCCACCCAGCACCGCCATCGTAAAAGAGAACGCCCTTAATTGATTGATCGGCCGTCACGGGAAAGAGTAACTCTGCATTAAAAACGAATGCCTTCTTGCCACCTATTGAATTACCAAAAAGTTGAGGCCCAATTTGTCCAAATTCAAAACCACGTACCGTTGCAGGGCCACCAATATGGAAAAGTTCTTTATAGGGTACCGTGCATCCAGAAAAAATGTGCGTTAGTCCTAAAAACCCATGCAATTTTAAAATAAGGTCATATTCATTAATTAATGGAGTCAGCCATTGCACATCAGCTTCCAATTTAACAAAGCCAAAGTCCCCTTTGTGATGAGGTATACCAAAACGCGTTGAAGCGAGCCACTGATACCCACGTGATGGAAAAACAGCGTGATTTCTGAAGTCTTGGGCGAACGATATATTAAGCCAAGCGAGATTGCCCGAAATAAAAAGATTATTGAGCACCTGTTGGAATACTGCATTTGCATCTGGGCCGCCTGCCAGCAGCTGTGCTGTGATAGTATTATAAGTTATTTTTTGTGCGCCTGCTTCGATCTGCGCATTAATAAAGTAAAATTTTGTCATGAGAAAACGTAAAATTCCCGAACCACCAAGCATCGATTCGGTCGGTTTTTGATTCACTCCACGAAAATCATCATACGTAAATTTACGCAAAACAAAGTTTGAGCCTATACCTATAGGTCTATTAAAAAGCCAAGGGCTAAAAAGATCGAAGTTAAAGGAGCTATCCTGCTTTGAATAGTTTAAAGAAAAATTGTACGATACACCTGTTCCCCATGCATTAATATCTGCTAAATTGATCCCAACATTGAAGCTTGTTTCAGGAGATTGAATATTTGTATCAGAACCTCCAAAACCTATTTGTGCATTAAATCGCCCTGTCGGTCGCTCCTTTAAAAGAAGGTTTAAATCAGCCTTATCTTGATCGAGTCTGACGATTTTCCAGTTGACCCCATTTTTAGGATCAAAAAAACCAGTTCCGCTTACAGAAGTCTTTGCAAGCTCTAATTTGGAGGTCGTGAGTAATTCGCCCTCATTAAATGGCAAGAGGCGCCTGATAACATGATCTTGTGTTTTTTTATTTCCCTGGATATTAATTCGATTGACAAAAACCTGGTCCCCCAGAGCGCTGTGAAATTCGATTTCAACTGTTTTTTTCTCAAGATCGGGTATAACACTGGGTTCTATTTCAGCATAGATGTATCCTTTTTCACCCCATAAAATACGAAGTGTTTCCATGGTGTTACGAATTTTGTCCTTGCAATAGATATCGCCCGGGTGTATCGGAATAACGCGCAATAATTCATCTTCATTAAAAATGTCGTTCCCTGGGGAACGAACAGCTGAAACAGTGTATATGTCACCTTCATCGATTTTGAAGGTGACGCAAACATCATTGCTTTTTTGATGCGGGATTCTTTCTGTTGTGATGTCACTCACCTGGGCCGTAAGAAAGCCATTGTTCTGATAATAATTTTCAATAGTGTATTTATCAAAATCGAGCGCCTCTTTTTGGTAGCTTCCCGCTTTATCAAGAAAGCCGAGCAGCCAATCTTCACGAGTAAATATTAATGATCGTAACATACTTTCACTAATAGCACTGTTCCCTTGAAAAAATACCCTTTTGACGTGCGTTTTTTTGCCCTCTTGTATTGTTATATAGGCAGCGCAATTTTTTTCATCAATATCTTCAAGTCGCGTTTTTATTTCGACATTGTGATAATCTTTTTCGCTGTAGAGTTTTTTTATTTGAAGAGCCAAGCTTTCAAGCCCTTGTTCATCAAGGGCTATTATTTCAGAATGTTTAAGTTTTTTTTCAATTTCTTGTTCTGATAGATGTTTGTTATTTTCAAACGTTAT
>JAJZMR010000095.1 GCA_021847535.1 bacterium | reverse complement strand
TGACGGGCGGTGTGTACAAGGTCCGAGAACGTATTCACCGCGTCGTTCTGATACGCGATTACTAGCGATTCCGACTTCATGAGGTCGAGTTGCAGACCTCAATCCGAACTTAGACTTACTTTGCGGGATTAGCTCCGCCTTACGACTTCGCAACCCTTTGTATAAGCCATTGTAACACGTGTGTTGCCCTAGGCATAAGGACCATGCGGACTTGACGTCATTCCCGCCTTCCTCCTGGTTTCCCAGGCAGTCCCACTAGAGTGCCTCATCACTGAGTTGCAACTAGTGGCAGGAGTTGCGCTCGTTAAAGGACTTAACCCAACATCTCACGACACGAGCTGACGACAGCCATGCAGCACCTGTATATCTGTCTATGCTTTCGCATAGAAAACCATGTTTCCATAGCGGTCAAATATATGTCAAGCCTAGGTAAGGTTCCTCGCGTAGTGTCGAATTAAACCACATGTTCCACCGCTTGTGCGGACCCCCGTCAATTCCTTTGAGTTTTAATCTTGCGACCGTACTACTCAGGCGGATTACTTATCGCGTTAGCTACGACACTAGTCTCGCATAACGAAACTAACGTCCAGTAATCATCGTTTACAGCGTGGACTACCAGGGTATCTAATCCTGTTTGCTCCCCACGCTTTCGTGCATGAGCGTCAGAAATGGACCAAGAAGCTGCCTTCGCCATCGGTGTTCCTCTCGAGATCTACGCATTTTACCGCTACTCCGAGAATTCCACTTCTCTCTTCCACCCTCAAGAACACCAGTATCTACTGCTGACTCCCGGTTAGGCCGGGAAATTTAACAGTTGACTTAACATTCCGCCTGCGCACCCTTTACGCCCAATCAATCCGAATAACGTTCGCACCCTTCGTATTACCGCGGCTGCTGGCACGAAGTTAGCCGGTGCTTTCTCTAATGGTACCGTCATCTTTTCGCTGTATTAAAACGAAACATTTCTTCCCACTTAACAGAAGTTTACAATCCGAAGACCTTCATCCTCCACGCGGCGTCGCTGCGTCAGGCTTTCGCCCATTGCGCAAGATTCCTCACTGCTGCCTCCCGTAGGAGTCTGGACCGTGTCTAAGTTCCAGTGTGGCCGGACACCCTCTCAGGCCGGCTAACGATCTTCGCCTTGGTAGGCCTTTACCCCACCAACTAGCTAATCGTACGCAAGCTCATCTTTCAGCGACAGCAAAGAGGCCATCTTTCTCCCGTAGGACGTATGCAGTATTAACTTCAATTTCTCGAAGGTATTCTTCACTGAAAGGCAGATTCTCACGCGTTACTCACCCGTTCGCCGCTTTACTAAGCCCGAAAGCCGTTCACGCTCGACTTGCATGTGTCAGGCACGCCGCCAACGTTTATTCTGAGCCAGGATCAAACTCTCCATCACAAAATATATTGTATGGAGTTAATCGCAAGAATTCATAAATCAAATTTTTAAAACCACAAGCCAAATGACTTGTTTAATATTCTGTGCATGTCAAAGACAAAAATTTTTTCTAACTACTTCTTTTTTTCAAAATCGGCTAACCGCCAATTCAAATGTGTTATTAATTCTACCGATTTAAATGATCTTGTCAACTATTTTTTTCAGATTTTTTGCTATTTCTTGAAAGAAATTTTGCTTGTTCTGGTTGGTTTGATGTCGGTTAATTCAATTAACTGTAGATAATTATACATGCCCCAAAACAACTGTCAACAATTATTTTTAAACTTTTTTAAAATAATGTAGCGAAACTAAAGGGCAGATAACGAAAATATCGATCGAATCTTGCTTTTAAGCATTTCGTAAAGCAATAATATTTTGATGTTTTTTTATTATTTTTAAAAGCAAAGGTGCCTAAAATGGCAAAATTTCTCTATTGCACTACCCTTTTTTCCATAATTAATTTACACGCGATCGCATCGTACCCTTTTAAACTGCTGCCCAGAAATTATGAAAATAATAGTCTTGAGCCTTTTATAGACAGCCAAACAATGGATATTCATTATAATGGACACCACAAAAAATATGTTGAAGAGCTTAACGCTGCTTTAGCAGAACACCCTGATCTGCACAGTTATTCGCTCATGAATCTTATATGTTCGCTCCAGACGATACCTGAAAAAATTCGGACACGCATACGTCATAATGGCGGGGGGCATGAAAACCATACCTTTTTTTGGAACTGCATGAGTCCGACAAAGACCGCCCCTGGCAAGGAGCTTCTTATACTCTTTACAAACCATTTTGGATCATTTGATGGCTTTAAGCAGAAGTTCAATGAAGCAGCCAAGAAAGTCTTTGGTAGCGGATGGGTATGGCTCTGCTTTGACCCTCGCAAGGAAAAATTAATTATTACATCAACACCAAACCAAGATTCTCCCTATATGTATGGACTTATACCCCTTCTTGGGCTTGATGTTTGGGAGCATGCCTACTATTTAAAACATCAAAATAAGCGTGCTTCCTATATAGAAGCATGGTGGAATGTCGTAAACTGGTCTTTTGTGGAAGAAAATTATCAAAAAGCGCGCTCTTGTAGCGGGGGAAAAAAAATTGCATTAAAAAAAAAGAAAAAGCGCGACTGAATAATTGAGCCATTATATTTATACGCTCTTTACCTATATACTTAATGTTAAATACATAATTGAAAGAGACCCCGTGATTATAGACGATTTAAAAGAACAGTTAAAAACTATAGAGCCCGACCTGAAAACAATTCAAACTTTTTGGGAAAACTCATCCAATGAAAGGGATTTCGAGCGACTATCAACATTAAGTAAACAGGAAGATTTTTGGAAAAATCCAGAACAGGCAACTATCTCACAACAGCTACAAAAAATAAAACTATTGCGCGACCTGTATGGTGAAATTTTTGCGACCCAGAAAGAGCTCAATGACCTTTTGACGCTTTTTAAGGATGATCCTGAAACGCTTGAAAGCCTTAAGACGGATATTTTTCAGCACTGCAAAGGAGTTAAAAAATTCAAAATCATGCTCCTTCTTAATAAAGAAGACGATGACTCAAATTGCTTTTTAAGTATTAATGCAGGAGCTGGAGGAACTGAATCACAAGATTGGTCAGAAATGCTATTGCGCATGTACGTAAGATTTTGCGAACGAGAAAGACTTTCTTGTTCAGTACTCGATTACCAAGTTGGTGAAGGTGCTGGCATTAAATCGGGCACCCTCTATATAAAGGGTAAAAATGCGTATGGGCTTCTTAAAAATGAACAAGGCATCCACCGGCTTGTCCGCATTTCCCCATTTGATGCGAACAAAAGGCGCCATACATCTTTTGCAGGCGTCTTTGTAACACCAGAAACAACCCAAGCGACTATCGTTATCAATCCGCAGAATTTACGTATCGATACCTTTCGCGCAGGAGGCGCTGGGGGACAACATGTTAATAAAACTGAGTCTGCAATAAGAATAACCCACATTCCAACAGGAATTGTTGTCCAGTGCCAGAACGAACGGTCGCAGGCACAAAACAAAGAAACGGCCATGAAAATGCTCATGGCAAAACTCGTACAAAAAGAGAAAGATGAAGCGCATGCAAAATTGCAATCGATTGAGCGTAAAAAAATAGAATGGGGGTCACAAATACGATCGTATGTTTTACATCCGTACAAAATGGTAAAAGATCATCGTACAGATTTTGAATCCCCACAACCTGAGCTCGTCTTAGATGGCGATCTGATGGATTTCATCGAGGCTGAACTTATTCGATCACAAACAACATAACAAATTATGCAAGTGCTTTGATAAGCATACACAGAGCACTTGCTGCAAAAACTCCAGACCAATAGGCCGTATAATTCTCTCTATCTTTGACTAGATAAGTTAAAAGGCCACCAGCTATAAGAAGAAGTGAAAAATCAATCGGCAGAAGCAATCCACCCAAGACCATTGTTGGATTGACCTGTAAAAATTTCAACAAAAACCCGCACACGATCCCGATGCCCATAACAATATAATCAAAATGAGAAACGTTAATAAGAAGAGCGCGAGCTTGACATCGCTGCGCTATTAAGGGTGATGCTACCCCAAGGCCAAAATGGCTGATCAAAAACCAAAAAACACCAGCAACAACCAGGGAACTTAAAAGGAGACCAAAAAACTGAAAAAGAGCAATTCTATTTGTATCAAGTTGAGCCATCTCAGCCATTTTTCGACCAAAAAGCACATCAACAACAACCATGCCACTAATTTCCATAAACGTAGCGATAATCGTAACTTGCACAGGATCAAAACCAAACAAAAAAAGATAGGGGAACATCAGCCACGTTGCAAATCTACCAACCGGCGCCAGGCCAGTCTTTCCCCCAATAATAGCAATTTGATAGGTAAAAAGTGCAGCAATAATAAGAACATAGGATTGGGATATTAATGAAAAATTAAAAAAATAAAAGAATAAAGATGTGCCTACAAGCAGCACAAGCAAAACTGTACCCTGGAAAAAATCGAGCTTGCTCCCATTAATAAGATCGACGGCGTTCTTGTTCGATTTTTTGAAAAAATTATACATATATCTTGGCAGCTCAATAAATGACACACATGTCGAATGAAGCATGATTCCAGCACAGAAGGCAAAGAAAAAATCTTCAGGAGCAAGATATGAAAATAAATGGGTGTGCACAGGATCGGCTGCTAAAAATTTAATAAGTACGCCCACTAATAATGGAAGCGCTATTACATGTCCTGTCACAAAACCAATAGCTACCAACATAAAAACCCAATCTGGCCGAATTGCAATCTGAGGAAAAGACCAATAGTAAAAAATAGATTCTTTAAGAAGTATTATTTTTTTTGGAATATTCTGAAAAATCGCTTGCAATAAATTAAAAAATCCTGCTGTAATCAGCCCGGCAAAAAGTTCATATGATTTTCGTATATTTGTTGTTACGCTCATAAGGCTATAGGTCATTTGCCCTATGGGGAAGCTCATTGTCGGATCCATAAGAAATCGCGGCGCACAAACATGCGCTATAAACATTCCCAGGCCCCCTGCACAAAGAATAAGCGCTGCCATAAGGCCAATAAATAGTGGTGGATTTGTTAAAAAATTAATGAAAATTTCATTGTTTAAAAAATAGAGCGTAGGAAATGCAAATCCGCATGCAGTTGCGATACTCCCGCCAACAGCTCCTGCTGCACTTGAATAACCAATAAGTTGCATATTTTTCTCTGTCGACAAGCCGCGAT
>JAJZMR010000012.1 GCA_021847535.1 bacterium | reverse complement strand
AACATACTATGGTTGATTGTACCAGCTCGGTTGAGGTTAAGGGGGCTTTATATGACCAAGCCCGTTTTACTTATAAGGGAAAGATAGCTATCTTTCCTGAGGCGTCCATGACACAGGCATATCAAAAAAGTCATACCCTTTTATTGAGTGATAAAGCATGTGCGCAAGCAACGCCGAGCCTTGAAGTACAAACTCAGCAGGTCCAGTGTAAGCATGGGAGTGCGATTGCTGCTATTGATAAAGAGTGTATTGAATATTTGACTTCGCGTGGTCTTGCGTCCGATGATGCGCAAAAAATAGTCGTCGAAAGTTTTTTTAAGCAGATCTTTGAGCATGATGAGGTAAAGAAATTTTATACACTTATACAAAAGAGCAAAGTGGAATAAGGTCTTGATGAAAATAGTTGGGTAAGGTAATATTTTTACTATGAACGCTCTAGATATAAAACAAGATTTTCCCCTGTTGCGTGAAAGCACCATTGTATATTTGGATTCCGCAGCAACAAGTCAGAAGCCGGAAACGGTTCTTCGCGCCGTTGATACTTTTTATCGGGTAAATTACGCTTCTGTCCATCGAGGTATTTATGATCTTGCTGAAAAGGCAACGGGACTCTATGAGGATGCTCGCACTGCGGTTGCAACCTTTATTAATGCTGCCCCCGATGAGGTTGTTTTCACTTCCGGAGCAACAGAGGGTATAAATATGGTTGCTTATGGTTGGGTTGCACATTTTTTACAAGCAGGTGATGAAATTATTGTTCCTGAATCAGAGCATCATGCAAATCTTCTTGTTTGGAAACAGTTAGCGCATGAACGAAATTTTACTCTGACATTTATACCATTAAAAGATAATTTTGCTCTTGATATTGAGCGGTTTTTAGATGCGATCACCACAAGAACACGTTTTGTCGCTTGTAGTATGTCTTCACATATTTTTGGGAATTATCCAGAGAGCTATCTTGAGGCGATCATTCAAAAAGCACATAGGGTCGGAGCAGCTGTACTTATTGACGCTGCGCAGGCTGCCGGCCATAGGGTGCTCGATGTGCGTCGGTGGGATATTGATTTTTTAGTTTTTTCGGGGCATAAAATGTTTGCTCCAACGGGTATTGGGATTTTGTATAGTAATAGAAGCTTTTTTGCTCAATGGGGTATTTATAAAATTGGTGGCGGCATGGTCCATTCTGCAAAGCTCAGTTGTGTGCAATGGAAAGAGATGCCTTATCGGCTGGAGGCGGGTACGCCCCCGATCGCTCAGGCTATCGGGCTTCATGCTGCTGTGAAATATTTTAATGAAAAAATAAATTTAGATGAATTGGCAGAGCACGAAGATCTTCTTGCGCAGACTTTTATAACGCAGCTGCAAAAATATGATGATATAGCTATTATGCTCCCTGCCTATGAAGAAAAAGTGCATAATCATGTAGTCTCTTTTTATAGTAAAAAATATCATGCGCACGATATTGCATGTGCACTTAATCAGAAAAATATCGCCGTGCGTGCAGGACACCACTGTGCGCAGCCGATACACCAGCGTTTGGGTATTGATGCGTCTGTCAGAGTTAGTTTCCATGCCTATACAACAATGAATGACGTAGAGGCGTGCGTTATGGCTCTTCAACAACTTTATTAAAAATTATCTGTAGGATAGATATGATGAAACCAGTTATTTTAACGGGAGACCGGCCATCAGGGCCATTACATCTTGGCCACTATGTCGGTTCACTTGCAAATAGAGTACATTATCAACAGCAGGGGTGGACTCAGTATATTATTATTGCGGACGTACAGGCGCTTACTGATAATTATGAGCATCCGCATAAGGTGCATGATAATGTTTTTGAAGTTGCTTGTGATTATTTGGCCGTCGGTCTTGATCCGGCGCAGACAACATTTTTTATTCAATCACAAGTTCCTGAAATTGCTGATTTAACGATCTATTATTTGAACTTGGTAACGGTGAACCGGCTTCGCCGTAACCCAACAGTAAAGACAGAAATTGAACAAAAAGGTTTTCGCGATTCTATTCCAGCAGGTTTTTTTGTTTATCCGGTCAGTCAGGCTGCTGATATCACGTGTGTAAAAGCAACGACGGTTCCTGTTGGGGAGGACCAGCTTCCGATGATTGAACAGACTAATGAAATTGTGCGCACGTTTAATAGAATATATAAAAAAGAGGTTCTGACTGAAGTGCGCGCAATTGTTCCAGAAGTTTCTCGTTTGGTTGGTATAGATGGCAAGACAAAGATGAGTAAATCACTCGGGAATGCTATCTATCTGAGTGATTCTGCAGATGTTGTTGCACAAAAGGTAAAAAGTATGTACACCGATCCAAGCCATATTAAGGTTTCTGACCCTGGGCAAGTGGAGGGGAATACGGTATTTACCTATCTCGATGTTTTTGATACGCGTAAAGATGAAGTTGTGGAGCTTAAAGGTGGCTTGGGTGATATGGTATTGAAAAAACGATTAACCGAAGTATTAAACAATTTTCTTGATCCTATACGGACTCGACGTGCAGTATTTTATAATGATAAAGCATCTGTTATGGAGATTCTTAAAAAAGGAACTTTAGTTACTCGCGAAGTTGCGGCAAACACAGTTCAAGAAGTTAAAGATGTTATGTATTTAAACTACTAATAAAGGCTTTGCGCATCTGCCGTTTTTAAGAATATTTTGTTGTGTTATGTTTTGCATGAACGTGACGTAAAAGGCCCGGTTCACTTTTACAGTATTTCTGGCACATGGAGCATTGTAAATTGCCCTTTTCGGGGTGATTTTCTGTTATATGCGCATTTAACTTATCTAGTTTAGAAAGATGTTTACAGAACGGACAATATTTAGTTTGAGGGCGTAGACGATTTTTTTTAAAACCAAAAGAACAGTAATAGTTTATGTGGATTTTTAACTATATGTTGATTCTTAAAATGGGCATCGCACTGCTTACACGTAAAGTTAGTTGCTTTGGTATGTACATCGTTCATATGGTGGTCTAAATTTTGGAGGGTGGCGAATAAGGATAGACATTTTTTGCAACAGTGTGATTTTCCATTCTGTGGTAGCTGTGAAGCGGCAAATAAGGCACCACCCATAGAATCAAAATCTTTGGTTACTTGGTGATCTGAAAAAATTGAAATATTAAAGTCAGAATCCCAATTGAATATGTTGTCGTCCTCCACCGAGCAGATATTTGTCGTTATCACGAGTGCAAGTGCACACAGGAAAATTTTGTTTTTCATTCTTTTTTTTTATGATTGTGTGGCAATTTTACATACTCTAAAAAGTGCGCAATAAAAACATTTTTTAATGGTGAATGATGCGCATTACACAGGGCGTGTTCTACATTTTCAAGTTTAAAATAAGGCTTTCAATGATCATGAATAACCGTATCGGTTAATCCCTGCAATAATGAACCTCTTTTTTCATCCTACTTTCCCGTTTTTTCTCATAACGATTGAGTTTTTTTGCCAATCCATCTGACGATGGTGGCTTTGAACTATTAGAACTATTAAGACCCAATCGTCTTTCTAACTCAACAATCCTCGCTTCAAGCTTAACAATATATGCTTTCAGCGCAGCATTTTCGATCTCTAATTCTCTGATTCTTTTATCTTTTGCGTCTTCCATGCATGTTAGTATCCACTAATTATATTTTTTTTGAAGCACAAATTCGAGGTTACTTGGTAGTTACAAAATATCTTTTGTTATAAGAGTATTTTGTAATGTTGTATCAAATGTTTCATTCTTTATATATCAAGTAATGAGCGTAATTTTTTGCCATATTCTATCATAGAATATTAATGAGAAAATATTTTTTTGAAAATTAATTTATTGGATAAACAGATTTCTTCATGAATCGTGAGCCATAAAAAAAAATTTTGCCAGCTGAATTGTTTCAGCGTGATAATCGTTAATGTGGATTGATCGATATTGTAGTTGGGGAAAGAGCATCCGTATTGTACGTTTACAGCTTATTGCGTCGGATGATCGCTCAAACCACAAAAGATAAATTGATGCTTGATTTTTATATGTCCCTTTGGGAAAGTACCATTTGACATGCTCTTTAAGGCTGCCGCAGTGGGGTTGCCCATTTGGTATATGCTGATGGGCATAGTGTAGAATTTTATACGCAGATAGTTTGTCAAAGTAGAATGGCTTATGATAAAGAATTTTTCCATAGCGATTTAAAATTTTTTTTATGGCAGTTTCTTTTCCTTGGGCGATAGGCCAGATAATTGCTATAAATGCGTTGTTGTCAGTAAGACAGTGATTATAGGCCTCTTGATCATTGATGATTGATTGAATCACAGTTATTTGGGGTAAAATAACAGAAATCCACCCAATAGTTACTATAATTCGATTTTTCATAGTTCCCCCCATGTATGATTCTTATGTTTCAGTATACGCGAGGATTCTGTTCGAAAAAAATATTTTAGTTAAGTGCTATATGCTCAGGTTGTATACAGTCATACGTTACACCATCGAAAATATGGTGTGTTACCGTAAAGCTTATGACATGTCGTGTACTGAGCAAGCGTGCGAGCGTTTCGTGCAAATAGTGCGTACCTTTAATGGCATTAGTACTCGTAAACGGTTCGTCAAGTAATACACAACAAAAGCTTGGTTCCTGCTCAATTGTTTCTAGTATTTTTTCTATACGGCCACATTCGGCATAAAAACGAGAAGTTCCTGCAGCAAAATCATCTTGAATGAATCTATAAGTTTGTATATTGGAAAAAGGGGTTATGTTAAAAATTTGTGCCGGAGCGATTCCGCACGTCTGTGCTAAAATAAGCGCCTGGCCAAATCCATGAATATAGGTCGATTTGCCAACACCATTATTGCCCGTGATAATATGATGTCCTGTTTCATGAGTGCAAATGTTCCATGATTTACTTTTTGGCTGGGGAATAAAAAGATGTCTTAGCCTATAAATAGTTAATGAAGGAATAGCATCGCTCTTATACTGCGCATAGGACCATGGGTTTTCTGCCGTTTGCTCGCTAATGAGCTGCGCTAACGAAAGATACATATCTACCTCACCCAATGCATCTGTCAGCTGCGTAAGCTCATGCTTTACCGTTCGGTATAATTTATATGCAGCGAATATATTTCCCGCATTATTCCAAACTGATGGCTCGCCAGTGAAAGTTGATTTTTTAAGAAGCATGCAAAGCTTCCGACAATCTGCCGAAACCTTTGGTGTGTCGGCAAAAAAATTATCAAGGACGACATATGGCTTAAAATGCATCTTTACTATGTGTTCATTTTTTAAAAAACGATACACAGCTCGTGCTTCATTGATATATTCGGCAACATGAATCATGTATTGCTGCATCTTTTTGGTCAAAAATGCGCGATTTTCAAGTGATTCTTTCATCGCATAAAGAC
>JAJZMR010000042.1:4281-5495 GCA_021847535.1 bacterium | reverse complement strand
TATCTTAAAGATACATGGGGCGATCCGTCTTTGTATAGGCTTGAATACTCTGACGGTTCAGGGTACAAGAATTTTAATGGCAGCCGGCTCATCCAGGTTAACACATGGCTTGCCAGTTAATTCATGAATGATAGTTTGTTTGAGATCAGGGTGATACATAAATTTTTGACCTTGTGGGTGGTTGATTATTTTTAAAATATCAAGAACCAATGGCCTGACTGTCTGCGAGGCAAAAAAATTTTTTCCAAGTGGACTGTTGTCGTCGTTACCAAAGTAAGCAGCTGCCGTATATGTCGGTGTTGCAGCAATAAAATAACAATTACGCGCATCGTTGGTTGTTCCCGTTTTGCCGATCAGCGGGATATGCGTCAATGAATGCAAAGCTGAACCGACCGGTTCTTTTTTGCGTAACTGCGCCATCCCAGCAGCTAATGCAGCCGTTACTTGGCTGGTTGCATACCAATCTAATACAGGGGTAACTATCGGTGTTGCCTTATATATTTTTTTACCTTGAATATCCTTTATCCATTCAATACAGTAAGGCTTAACGAGCATTCCCTGATGAGCAAAGCTATTAAACATCGCTGATGCTTGAAGCAGTGTCACATCAATACATCCAAGGGCTAACGAAGGGTATGGGGGTATATCTTGTGTGATACCGCAGGCATGAGCTGCTTTAATGACCTCTTCAATTCCTGCCGTATACAGTGTTTGAAGAGCGACGGTATTGATAGATTTATAGAGGCTATAAGCACGGGTCATTTGACCACTAAAACGATTATTGTAATTTTTTGGGCTCCAAAGCTTACCATTGCAATCGATGGTAACCGGTTCATCGATACAGATATCATCCATCCGGGCACCCTGCTTAAGTGCAACAGCATAAATGAGCGGCTTAAAGATAGACCCCCATTGGCGCTTGGCTTGCGTAACCCGATTAAACTGCGATCGAGTAAAATCATCTCCGCCAACGAGTGCTTTTATTTTCCCCGTTGCCCCTTCAAGAAGTAAAAACCCGCCATCTAATAATAACGAACCATTCTTTTGATGCAGTGCAAGATGACGTTTGAATATTTTCGTGCTTTCATGTTGCAGTGTTGATGAGACAGTCGTTTGTATCGTAAGGCCACCTGTGTACAACTCTTTTTTACCTACAAGTGCTTCAACCTGTTGCCTGATCATTTCTTTGATATGTGGTGTTCCATACGTATCAC
>JAJZMR010000042.1:0-4271 GCA_021847535.1 bacterium | reverse complement strand
AAGCTGGCAGAGAGCAAGCGGTTGTGCGCATGCCTGCTGATATTCCGTAGGGGAGATCTTTTTTTGGTTAAGCATTCGCTTGAGGATAATGTTACGGCGTTTAAGACATTTTTCAGGTGATACCAGAGGGCAGAGTTTTTCAGGTGATTGTATAATTCCTGCAAGAGCGGCTGCTTGTGCAGGATTTAAAGCGCTGCTTGAAATATTCCAAAACCGCTTACTTGCTGCTTGTATACCGTAAATACCGCACCCAAAATAGAGGTGATTGAGATACGTTTGTAAAATTTGTTCTTTGCTAAATTGTTGTTCAACCAGGAGCGCTAAAAAAAATTCTCTTATCTTGCGCTCAAACGTTCTGCGATTATCAAGAAACAAAAGTTTTATCAGTTGCTGGGTGATCGTGCTTGCGCCTTGTACAATTTTACGACGGGAAAAATTTGCTATAAAAGAACGAACAATGCCTTGTAATGATACTCCATGATGAATAAAAAAATGTTGATCTTCTGCTGCAAGAAATGCTGGAATAATCGATGGTGATAATGCATCAAGTGGTATCGGTTCGCGACGATCAAGCTGAAACCGTGCAAATTCATTGCCTGTATCATCAAGCACAATTGAACAGCTTCCCGGATCGTAATTTTCTAAAGCTGAAAAATCGATGGTTACTTGCGTAAAGATATAAAAAAGGAGACCGGTTATAAAAGATCCAGCAATGAGGGTACTATAAAAAAGAGCTTTAAAAATGCGCATGAGATTAGTATACTCTCATTATGAAAATGCTGAATTATTTTTTTGTTCTCGGAGCTACTTTTTTTGCTGATGTTGTAATCAATGGACTATGCGGTCGGCCCTACCTATTGACCGCTTTTTTTGTCTATGCTTATGGCATAAGCTTTTTTTTACCTAGTGCTGCCTGTATCAGTGGAGCATTTTTTGTCATGATGCATGCAGTTTTTTATCAAAAAGCAACAATGATTTTTTGGGTTACTATTCTAGGGCTGCTGTTCTTGCGTCCCGCCTTTAATAAATTTTTGCGTCAAGACTGGTGGGTCCGTGGATTTTTTGCGATCATTTGTTTTTTTATCATGCTCATGGTTTTTTATGGTACAATCTAGTGCACAGCTTGCAGATCCGAAAAAGTTATTTTTGCAACTGCATCTTTAAGAGCCCCATGCCGGCAGTTTTGAGCACAGTTTGCACTAAAAAAAGAGTGCATCCTGATGCTGTTATAACCAGGCCTGTTTTATAAAAAAAATTAGGATATTTATACCGTTTTTTGAAGTGCTCACATGCCTCTTCAGGAGTTACGACTTTCTCGCTAGATTTTATTAAACTATTTGTTATTTTTATACCATCTTTTTTTTCATTCGGGCTTATCTCAAAATGCCCAACAAATTCGGATTTTGTAGACAGTGTGTTTAAGTACTCTTTGTATGATGATTTTGCCGAAATCTCTCGTATCTTTTTTATATAGTCATTTGAAAAATTAAAATTAAGGAATGCCATTGTCGCACCCAATTCTATCAAAATGTAGGGTAGCGGCGCCTGAGACGCTGAAGGCACCCGTATGGCTGGCAGATGGATAGTCGGTAGCTGTGGCATCAGCATGCTGAATGAGGATATTTTTTCAATAAAAAAGCAGATTATGATAAGTAGCGTAATATTTTTTTTCATATGTTATTTTTTATATTTCTTTAATATGTAGCTGTTCCGACAAGCTTGGTTCCTGCATGAAGACTTGCGTAGATAATGCCGCCTATGCCGAGAGTTAACATGCTGTAACCGATTATGTTACCGGCCCGGACGATTAATGGAGCAGAATGATCTATTTCTTGCATAACAAACGCTGTTGCTTTTGCATCTGTTTCAAAAGACTGATCGGGCTTTTTCTCTTTAATACTGAAATAGGGAACCTCCCATAATGCCTTAACGCGATATCTTGATTTAGCTTGTTCAATAATGCATGTGGCACTTTTTGAAGAGTTTGTGATCCAAGATTCGTTCAAGCTCAACGTGGAATTCTTCGTAAGAACCGCTACGTTATAATGGGATCCACTGTACAGTTCTTTAAAAGATCCGTCTTCTGATTGCATTTTTCCATTCACCATCACCTGCATACTCTTCATTATCGCCGTTTCTAATTCCGGATTTTTTTGCGGAAGATTTGACCAATTGTTGTACGCGGTTATCGCGGCTCCTGTCAGCAAGAGTCCGTAAGCTAAAGGCTGATCAATGGGTGTTGCCAGTGAAAAGCTGTGCACTTGAGTGGTGAAAAGTAATGCCGCTAGGGCTGAGAGCGTAATATTTTTTTTCATAACATCTCTTTCACTTTATATTTATTTAATATGTAGCTGTTTCGACAAGCTTGGTTCCTGCGTGGGCAAGCAGATATATCCCTGTTGAAACGCACACTATGCCCATACCTAAGTTTCCGATTGCAAGCAGCCGACGTATCTTATGCCACCTGCAAAGGTCATCTACATTTTGAATTTCATAGTATAATGGTTCAGCGCCAAGGCCGGTATGTAAGGTAAGCTGCTTTGTTTTCTGAATCGTCATTTTATAACCGCATGATTCCTGTATTATAGTCGCGTTTTGCCCGCCGAATGGCGACGGCTGGTTTTTAAATTTTTCTAATTCGTCAAGCGTTTTTGTTATGTCAAAAACTTTGTAGCTGCTCAATGCGATGCTTAATAATCCCCATTTTATAAGAGAAGGTGCATCCTCTTGCGTATTTTTCATTTGAAAAGCACGGTAAACTCTGTAGGCATCTGCAGCACAGGGCAATAATGCATATGTCGCGGAAATCCTTGCATGCTTGTTGGCGTCAAATAAAGGTTCCTGATATGCAGATACGCAAAAGACAGGGGCGATTGTCGCAAAAATGAGCACATATTTTGTGAAGCTTTTCATAGAATTTTTTTTTATAAATTTTTTTTATTTTTTAATATAATATGATTATGCCATTTTTTCAAAAAAAGTCAATTGCGTTTAAAGTGAAAAATCTCTTAATTATCATGTAAAATATGGTATACTCAATAAAGTGGTTTAGGTAACCTAGGCAATCGCATGGGTATAAGCCCCTGAGGAAAGTCCGGACTCTCAACGAAGATGGTATCTAGTGCCTTATCAGGTTCTAGAAGGTGTAAATCATGGAAAGTGCCACAGAAAATAACCGCTTTTCCCGGCAACAGGTAAAGTAAGGGTGAAAATGTGCGGTAAAAGCGCACGGCTCAGCGGGGTGACTTGTTGAGCGGGCAAACCCTACCAGGAGCAAGATCAAGCAGCGTGTACGATATTCGTTTCGGTTTGATACGCGGGTGTATCGCTTAGAGAAATGGTTGTCATATTAAAATTAATATGTTTTAATAACAGAATCTGGCTTATTGGTCACCTAAACCATTGTTAAAAAATTAATGAAAAGTTTCTATTTTTGGGTTACTGTTCCTTTTTTATCATTTATTTTCGGCTTTTTTCTTCTTGCGATCTTTGTGCAAGAAAATACGTATAAAACACCTGCCTTACTCGGGCATTCTGCTCTTTATGCTTTACGTCAAGCGACAGAGCATGGCCTTATGCTGAAAATTTTGTCAGAGGTGGAAACATCTGAAGTTACGGCTGGAACGGTTATTGCTCAAAAGCCTATTCCAGGAGCGCCTATCAAGCAAAAACAGGTTATTTTTATCACGCTATCAAAAAGTCCCGTTGTGCGGTGTGTGCCGAATTTTGTTGGCAAAACAGTTGATCTCCTTAATGAGGCCTTACAGAGCGATATACTCGTCAAATCTCATTACGTCCCCCATAACAACCCGAAAGACAAAATTATAGCCCAATTTCCCGTTCCTGGAACGCCGTTGCCAGATGATCGGTGCATTCATCTTTTTATCAGCTCAGGGTCTGAAACGGTCCGCATCATGCCGCTTTTTTGTGGGCATGCTTTGCAGGGTGATACAGGCGTGGAAGATTTTTTGCGCGGTTATGGTATAGATGCAAAAGTGTACACTGAACCTTACGACCCTGGTAAGCATGAAAAATTTGGTCGTGGCACAATTATTGCTCAAAAGCCCTTGGCCGGCTCATGGATTGATATTAAAAAACCTCTACAAGTACAATTTGTTGTGACAAGTATATGATCAGTAAAAACTCTTAAGGCATATTATGAAAAAATTACTTTTCAGCCTCGTAACTTTTTTATCATTAATGGTGGGGCCTGTAACTCCTTTACCAATCAAAGCTGAAAATTCCGGATCCTCTGCTTTAACCGTGCTTGC
>JAJZMR010000009.1 GCA_021847535.1 bacterium | reverse complement strand
CCTAACCAATAACATTGCCACCAGCACGAGCGGTACATCTATCCAGGGACCAACAGGAGCTGTCATAGAGATAAAACTCATAACTCCCACAGAAAAAAGAGTCAGCACGCCTGTCAAAAGCACCATAAAAAACAAAATCATATATTCCTTAAATTTTAAATAATATGGCCATTAGTATAACGTATTGCGGTATATTTAAAAAATTATTATTTTTTCAAGAACAATAAAGAGTTTTGTATTTTCGGTTCATACGATTCACCGATTCTTCGTGGGAATGGTGATGGATAGATTCAAACGGAACCCAAACCAAATTGTGGGATTCGTCAGTGATAATAAAATCACTTGTATCAGCCTGGAGCAAGAAGCGTATATCGTAATGATATGCACAATTATTTGTTAATGCATGAATATCAATATCAAAAATTCCTGGTAAAAGAAATTTAAATTTTTCTATTCCAGATTCCTCTCGCGCTTCACGCAGAGCACTGTTTTTAATATGCGGATTATTATCACAATGGCCACCCAGCTGTAACCACTTATTAAGTTTTTTATCAGGAGCTGAATAATTTTTTCAGCCATAATATGTGTCTATCCCGATCATCCCACAAAAGGCCCGCATTCGGGCCTTTAAGTAGACCATTTTGTAATAATTTTTTATTGCATTCTTATAAATATCAAAAGTGTATCTATATCTTTTTCTATTCTCTTAAACAAATTTTGCAACTGAATCCGAATTACATTTAGATTTTTTTGCGTCAGAGGCGCTATTTTTTCAAGCTTTGACTGCATTTCTCGTGCCGTTGCACGCACTGTTTGTAGGCTCTGAATAGCTCCATCTGGTCGTGGTTGCGGGATCTGAATAACTCCATTTTGGAACCAAGAATTAAATTGTGATTTCAATTGTTGTAAGTTAGCTTGTAACGTCGCATTTGCCTGCACTAAAACACCTTCTACTTCTATCCCGTTTTTTTTGTTTAAATTTTTTACCAACTTAATGATCTCGTTGTTGCGGTCTTGAAATGTTTTATCAGAAAAAGTACTTACAAATATATTTTCCGAATCATAAAAATTGATACGTGCCTCCATCTCTTTCTTAAATATCTTTGCTTCCTTTTTTAATTTTTCCAATGAAGGGATCACATATTCGCTTGCCGTTAAAATAATCTTATTTTGCTGTTTTTGTTTCAAGCCCTCAAGTATAGCTATAGAATTATCAATATTTTGAATAATTGATGCAACGTTTTGAATATAGTTATGCTGTGGTTCACGGTACATTTTTGCTAAAGAATTAATACTTTTTTTCAATACATTACTTTGCTGCACAATACTATTCCGACTATTTTCATCGACTTCTTTAAGATAACTTGTAAGTGCATTAAGCCATTGGACATACTCAATCTCATTCAGATCTGATTTGATAAGCGACTCTTTACCAAAATTCAGATTATGCGCCGAAGTCAAAAAACGGAGCGCCATCTTAGGATCATTACTATCAACTTGCTGCTGCGCGACCTGCGGTCCAGAAATTACCGGTCTTTTTACTGCTTCCCGAGAAATGATATTTACGTTACTTAATAAAAATAATAGTATCAAAAGACCTTGATTCTTATGTGATATACTCATTACTATCAACTCCTGATAAAAACATACAATTTCCTTTAGTATAAAAAAATCATATGTTTTTAAACAAGGCTTAAAAAATCAATAGTTTTATTTTCGCTTAAGCGCGGGAAATAATATAACTTCTTTAATTGAGGTTGTATTAGTTAAAAGCATTACCAGGCGGTCGATGCCAATTCCGCACCCAACCGTTGGCGGCAGCCCATACTCAAGTGCCGTAATATAGTCTGCATCATAATGCATAGCCTCGGCATCACCAGCTTCATGAGCCTTAACCTGCTCTTTAAATCGCTCAGCCTGATCAAATGGATCATTAAGCTCATTAAATCCATTTGAAATTTCCATGCCAGCAATAAAAAGCTCAAACCGTGCCGCTAAATGTGGGCGCGCAGGGTCTCTTTTTGCCAAAGGCGATGTTTCGATGGGAAAATCTATAATATAGGTCGGGTTAATTAACTTGGATTCTGCAACTTCTTCAAACAAGGCAAATATTTTCTGTCCATAACGAGCCTGCGGATTTGCCAATTTAATCCCATGTGCCACAAGCGTTGCATCTATAGCCTGCTCATCAATATCTGTAGCCGTCAAAGTACTATAGCGAATAAGTGCATCATGCGCACTCAACCTTTCAAAAGGCTTTGCAAAATCTAATACATAGTCCCCGTATGGTACCTGCAGGCTTCCACAAACTTGATGCGCTAGATCGCGAATCATCTGCTCAACAAAACTCATTACAAAATGATACTCTTGATGCGCCATATAAAATTCGATCATCGTAAATTCCGGGTTATGTCGAGTTGATACCCCCTCATTTCTGAAGTTACGATTAATTTCATAGACACGCTCAATTCCACCCACAACTAATCGTTTGAGGTACAGTTCCGGCGCAATACGCAAATAAAAATCAGTATCTAACGCATTATGATGCGTAATAAAAGGCCGTGCAGCCGCACCACCCGGGATGGGATGAAGCATAGGGGTTTCCACTTCACAGAAATCATGCGCATCTAAATACGATCGAATAGATCGTATAATTGATGATCTTTTAACAAAACGCTCCCTTGTTTCGGGACTTGTCATTAAGTCAAGATAGCGTTGACGATATTTTGTTTCTATATCAGTTATCCCATGAAATTTTTCAGGTAACGGATGAAGGCACTTGGTCAACAGGGACCAAGCGGTCACTCTAATCGTTATTTCGCCACTTTTAGTTCTAAATGAGTCCCCGGCACACCAGATAATATCGCCGTTATCAATAAAATCTATAAATTTTTTAAATGATTCTGCGCCAATAACATCTTCACGTAAATATAATTGCATTTTACCCGTACGGTCCTGTATGGTGACAAATCCAGCTTTGCCCTGCATACGCTTGGTTAAAATTCGGCCTGCGAGTGTATATTTTTTTTCTGCACCTTCAACGAAATCATCGATCACTTGCCGACAGGTAGTATCAATAGCAGTCATTGCCGCCCAAGGGTTATCCCCCATTTTTTCAAGATCACGCGCCTTTTCTACGCGATTTTCATATTCTGTATGAGCTGTTTCACGCGCTACGTTTAGATTATTGCCCAACAATTTTTCTTGCTTCTTTGAAGAATCCATACTAAAATGCCATCGCTTTCTCAAGTTTAATAAAAGTTCTTTACAAGAAAGTTTATCATGAATATTTCATTCGCCAAAAAACTATTATTTTTATTTTTTTTCATACCTGTATTAATAATACCCGAAATAATAGAAATTAATTTTTTTGATGAGATATTTAATCATCTACCCCCCAACGCACTCGTGCTTGTCGACATAGATAATACCATTCTTGAGCCTGACAACCTAGACCAAAGGGGAAGTGATCAGTGGTTTACTCACTTGCTTAAAACTTATGCACCGGTAGATGCCGTGAATCATTACTGTTCAACGGTACTTGCCTGCCCTATGCGACTGGTTGAGCCGAGACTGGCAGAAATTTTTGAAGAGATCAAAAAAATAACCCCTTGGATCTTTGGATTTACGATGCGATCGCTCGTCCTTGCCCCGTGCACTATAGAAACGATACAAAGCAAAGGCCTTATTTTTACCAAGCTCTATAAGAATCAAGGCTTTATGATCGACAATAAATATCCCGTCCTTCTTTACGAAGGAATAATATTCTGTCAGGGCAACAAAAACGGTATAACTCTTTTTACTGTTTTAGAGGAATGGGGGCTCCTGCCACATACAATTGTTATGATCGATGATAAAATATCCTACCTTGAATTAATAGATCATGTCTGCGCAACTCGCGGAATTACTTTTATCGGCCTCCATTATAAGTACCTTGAAGCAAAGGTGAAAAGTTTTTTTCATAGCATGAACAAGCATTAAAGCGCACCTTCTAACTTTCCTGCAATAAAATGTACATGAAGATGCATAACAATCTGACCAGCTGTTTTACCACTGTTTACATGGAGTTTAAAATCCTGAGCATTGGGTATTGTTTTTGAAAGGTGATATGCCATTGCAAATATCTTTGATCCATAAAAAAAATCAACATGCGCCATACTTTGAATATCGTTCATGTGCTTACGCGGAATAATCAAAAAATGTATTGGGGCTTTGGGGTTAATATCCTTTATGACGATAATATCATCAGTTTCAGCAATAACTTCAGATGCTAATTCGCCACGCAAAATTTTACAAAAAACACAGTCTTGCATATATTCTCCGATACTCTTTTTATCTAAATAAAATTTAGTGTAAATTCATACAGTAATTTTGCAAATTTATGGTTTATGCAAGCATCGGCTCAAAAAGCTTTCAATGTGCTGCTTGTACTCTTCAGGAATCTGAAAAGAAATTTTTCCATGGCGCGTGTTTTGAACTGTCCACAACTCTTTGCAAGATGAGCTGATCGCCTGAAAAAGCTTCTGCGCATGGCAATAGTCAATTAAGTGATCATGTACATCATGCATCAAAAGCACCGGGCATTTTACCCGATGCGCGTAATTGGTATAATCACTCACCGTAAAGGACGCATGCATAAGCCATTCATAGAGGCTCAAAGCAGCAAACCCTAATGGATAAGGAATTTTATTAAATTTTTGCAAAACGCAGGCAATGGTGTACTTAAAGTCACTCGGCGCTGAATCTGAGATCACCGCATCAAATCGGGCCCCATAAGCAGCAGCGCGCAATAAAGCAGCGCCACCTTGCGAAACGCCAATTCCTATAACTGGGACCTCAACAGAGATACTTTTTTTCACGTAATCTATTACCGCCAAAATATCGTTATGCTCGTTCAGGCCCAATGAAACTTTATCTCCAGAGCTTTCTCCCTGGCCTCTTAGATCTAAGAAAATAAGAGTATCATGGGGGAACAAGGTGGCAAGATGCCCCATATGTTCTTTTGTATGTTTAAATCCGTGACAGACAACAAATATACGGCGAGCCCCGGGCCGTTGAATCAATAGCGTAGAAATCATAAACCCATCATCTGTTTTGATGGCCAACGGGACTGCCGCATGTTTTTTTATCAACTCGTCACGCTGTTCTAAAATGTTTTCCATTTTATGGTAAATTATGCGAGTACTCAATGTTTCTTCCAGATACCAAATGCTTACCATGCTCGCTATCAATGCGGCAGTTAGTACGAATAAAAACAAGTTTTTATAAAACGATTTTTTATAGATCATCACCAGTCCATCCCGATCAAATATCCTCTTATGATTATCAGTTTAGCAACAAGCATGGGTAATATGGTATAATCTTTTATTTTCAAATACTGTTCACATTATTTTTTTAAAGAACAAGTAACATTGCAAAGCTTGCCTTCCAATCGCCATGTATAGCTGATCTCTCGATCGCCATTTGCTTTTGTTTTTTCCCCATTTTTTATAAGAGCGTGCAACAAAATTGGGTGCT
>JAJZMR010000033.1 GCA_021847535.1 bacterium | reverse complement strand
TCCTGTAAAAAGTTCTTCTGTTATGAGCGTCGGGTACTTATGCCGGTGCAATTGCCCCTTTATACTCATCATGCCGTAATAAAACGGGTTTTTGAATATGATCTCAACTGTTCTGTCAGTTATAGATTTTCCACGTGCTGTAAGTGGAAATCCTTCGGCTTTCATCTTATCTGCGAGTGTTTGAAATGAGTTATTTTTTTGCGCGTAACCATTAAAAATTTTAATAACAAAGGGCGCTTGTTCCGGGTTGATCTCTATTGTCCTTTGCCCCGATGGAAGGGCGACATTTTTGTAACCATATGGTGCTTTTGAAATCCACTGGCCATTACGAATACATTGCTCTTGGCTACGCTTAACGTTGTCTCCCAATTGCCGTACGTAGCTTGATGCAAATAATACACCAACGTCCCACTGCAATAATTGCGCACTATTAGAAGCTTGATTGACAAGGCCCTCACGTAAAAAGTGCAACTCAAGCTTGCCTTGTCTTCGCAGCTCATCAAGTTGAGGTGTCTCACGAAAGCTTCGCTGCAACCTATCAACGGTGTCAGTAATGAGAGCGTAAGATTCCTTTGATTTCTTAACAAAGGCGATGATTTGATCAAACTGTTTACGTGTATCTTTAGAAGATGATTCTGTAACTTGAAAGGTGCTCTCGACAGTGAAATTTTTCTTGAGCGCATACTCAGTTAATCTTCTTACTTGTGAAGGTATCGATTGACCATCTTCTTGGTCTTTACTTGAAACACGTGCAAAGATAATTGCTTTCATTACTTTATGCAGACTTTATGTTTTTGAGCAGGTTTTCAAGGTCTTCTTTTTTATAAAGTCGATAGGAATTTTGTGGATTGCGGTACACCGAAATCCTTTTTTCTTTGTCCCAATTACGCAATGTATTTGGTGTGACGCCAATAAATTCAGCAGCATCTTTTATCTTTAAATAATCAATTATTTTTAACATAGTTATGTCCTTTATAGTTATGATCTAAGTTTAGCAAACATGATGAAACGCTACAATTTAGCATTCATTTCTGCATTTCCTGTTTTCCTGTGTGTATAGTGACAAGAAAACAAGAAATGCTTTTTTATATCAAAGTAGTCCGGCTTCTTTAGCTTTTTTGAGTCGGCCTTCCACCATTGCTTTAGTCAGTCCCGTTTCTATTTCTATGTGCTTGATTGTCGAGCCATTTTTTTCATATTGGCAATCTGTGCTAGTTGTTCTTCTTCAGCGGTTCCTGATATTTTCCAGTAATGTGTGTCATTTTCGTATATCAGGCGAGCCTGAAAGGGGCGTGCGCTTTGACCAGAAAAGTGACGTGCTTTGCTGAAGCTCACATTGAATCGCGCTCCTTCATCGGCTGTATAATCATCTGGATGTTCCAAGACAACTACGGCATCAAGAATATCTTCCCTTTTGCTCGTGCCGCGTTGGGTTCCGTTTTTATTCATGTGATGCACAAAAAGCACTGATTTGCCTTGTCTGCGTAAATCAAGTGCCCATTCTTGTGCTTCCCGCCAACTTTCTGCCTCATTTTCATTGCCGCTCCTGAAAAGACATGAAAGATTATCGATAACGATTAAGTCGCATTTTGCTATGAATTTTTTAAGCATATCACGTCCTGCTTGTGTAGAAAGATCGGGCATTGGCTGTGTTTGGTTATCCGGGGTAATCAGTAGGAAGTTCGTTTTTGCTGGATGGTTTTCATTCATCGACTCAATCATCTTTAAACGCTGTTGCATTAAGACTGCGGGCATTTCTCCATCAACATAAAGAACCTTCTTTGCTTGCGGTGCGTTCCAATTTAAAAATATTCCACCACTTGCAACGGCATAGGCTATCCCCAGTGCAACATGTGTTTTTCCTACACCACGTTGTGCTACAAGTAGTACGAGTCCTTGGCTCGGCAGGAAAGGTTCCAGAAGTATTTCGCGTTCTGGTAATTCTAATGCAAAAAGCTCATCAAGTGTAATAACGCGTAATGCATCTTCATCTTGCGGTGGTTCATATTCTGGTGCTTGTTGTACGAGATTTTTCAGTTGTTCGACAGTATTACCCATGTTAAGCCAATCCGTTACATCAAGCCCATGTTTTTTGCAATACTCAAGCCCTGGTAAATCCACTACTCGCAGGCTTTTCACGCGGCCATATAAAATACCACAGAGTCTATCGCGTCTTTCTAGGCCTGTTTTATCATTGTCATACAATATAACGACCTTGGCATTACTGAGTATCTGTGTGAAGCCATCATTCCATTCTGAAGTTTCTGATGTAGTAGTTGCAATGAGCCTTAATTTCATAAGAGTTTCAACATCTTTTTCTCCCTCAACTAAAAATATATTCCTGTCAGTTTCGATACCGCTAAGTACTTCAGGCAGTCGATAAAGAGGATTTTCGCACCCATCTCGGTTGTCTATAATCTTACCGTTCTCGCTATGACGTTGCCACTTGAAACTTTTGCTCTTACCATAAAAGCCTGGTTCATATCGTATCTTCCAACAAATAGGCTTTCCATCTTTGTTTTTATAAACATAGCGAGCAACTTCTTTAGGCTTTGCAGCTAGGGAAGTTGCGTTAGTAGTCGTAATAGGATGAGTGAACTGTGTTGTTTCGATCATAAATAGCCCCTTCCATTTCTTTTGGGAAATAAGGCTTTTACCGGTATGCCTCAAGAATCACATATATCCTTGTATGTGCAACCAGAGAAGCATTTGAATAGGATTTTCTCATCAAATCCTACTGAGATAGAAAGACTCGGAGTGGTATCATCATGCGCAGGACAACGACTTTTCCAGCCAGTTCTAGATTGCCTTGGGTAATATGCTGTTTTGGTAGCGATTATTGATAATAGATCTTGAATGTCTATAGGTTCTGTTTTTTGTACAGACATGCTATATTTACAATACATGATAAATTCCTTATTGGGTCAGTTCCACATACCGGCCTGTTTTTTTATTTGGGTTTAATTGAATTATTGTTCTCTTGTCTCGTACGCTTGTGGATTTTGTACAACAAGAGAAAAAAATTTAAAAAATATGTTTTTTCTGTGAGGCATTTTTCCGGTACCTCTTTTTTGGTATTTTTCACGCCGGCTAGAATAAAATGGAATTTAGTCCGGCGTCGTTGATATTGGGAGGGATATGGGTATTTCTCCCACATCTCTGCAGAGAATTGATTTTTTTATATGCTTGGGCGGCCCTGTGTTAAAATTTTGTATGGTTTTATAATCTTAAAAATTTTAACGTGAACAATGATGATTGATCTTGCAAATAAAAAGCAGCTTGTAACGGAAAAAAATTTTCTGAAGTGCCTCATTGAAGGAGCGGTAGAAGAAGGATCCGAGCTTGAGTTGAATAAAATCGTGGTGGATCGTGTTTGGCCTAGGATACGCGACTCTAAGTTTTTTGATTCTGTATATTCACAGTGGGAACCAGGTAAAAAAACATTTGTTGATAAAATGTCAAACCTAAACGCGAAGAGTGCCTGTGAAATTGAACAGTCATTTCAATCTTTAAAGCAAAAACTGAATGAAAAAGATTTTTTTAAAGGTCCATGGGAGATGGTGCATATTATTGCTATGCAGCTCATACAATCCCTTGAAGAAATATTACAACAAAAAGAAAATGTACCGAAACAAATTACTTTTATGTAGATAATGTAAATTTACACATGCAAAATTTGATAAGAACCCTTTTGGGCGCTGGTGTGGATGACATAGTTGCTGAATATGGCAAAGTTGAGCTGTCTAATTGGCCTATGGTAAATATATTTACGAATAAGTGGGAATTGAATCCGAAAGTCATGGATATTTTTACATTTGCACCATCCATTAATAAGAAACATAAGCTTCAACAAGTATTTTATAAAGATACAATTGGCGATACTTGGGTCGCATTGGAGTTACTTTATTTATTAGAGTTGTGCTGGAATACTCCTAAATCCTTTTTCGATAAAAAAACATCAATTTCTCAATATATGCCTATTTTCTATAATGTATGGCTTGAAATATATGATTTAAAAAATGGCACTGATGATAGTAGAGACAAAGTACGATTTTTTAAGCGGGGAAAAATCATGTCCTGTCTGGATGTAATTTTTAGGGAAATGTTTTCTGATGGCGAGAATAGCCAGAGTATACCTGTTAATAGTTTACCGGATCATTTATTGCGACTTGATTTAATGCCGAAGGGTAGCCATAATTTTATTACCCTTGAGGTTGATAGTGGTCTTCTTAATCGTAAGATTTATAAAATTCACACGTTTCGACTTGAATCATCCGCCGTACTTAGTATTTCAGAACAGCTTTTTAATGGGATCCAAAAAATTTGGGTGGATGTGACGAAGACATGCGATTCTAACGGAGTTAAAAATGCAGCTAAATACTTAGAACGAACAAAGATGGATAACGTATTAGGGGATTCATTTTTTGAAAAAAATGGAAAGTTAGTGCGGTTAAAAACTCGAGCAGTAAATTCTAAAAGTCTGTCTTACGCAGAGCGACTGGAGCTAGAGGTATTATTAACGCGTCTTAAACCGCTTGATTAGGGCATTTGTCTGATTCTGGATAAGGCCTTTAGTTCGCTAAATTGACATACTATTTCTACTACGCTATTATTATAAAAAAGTATTGTTTTATGCAGTGTTAAAAAATAATTAATATAATTACACTTAAGGACGAATACTGTGACTTATCCAGGCTTGAAAAGCTATATCTTATATTTACTATGCATGTCCTTGCCAGTACTTGGTATGGATAATGGCAATTTCCCATCAGCTGAATCAACCAATATCATAGCAAGCAATATAGATGAGCTCGTGTTACGTGGTATAAGAAACATAATACTAAAATGACCCAATATCAATGGGTTATTGCCAATCTCGTTAAGAACTTAGATTCAAGAAAAGCATTTATTAATATCAATCAAGTGCACCATAAAGATATGGAATCTAAAGACTTCCCATGCACTTTAGGTATGCAATTTTTCGTAAGAAATAATCATTTGTGTTCAGCAGTTTCCTCAAGAAGCACGGATATCTATACCGGTTTACCTTATGATATGGGATTTTTTTCATTTGTTACTGAACTGGTCTACAGGGACGTTAAAAGTAAAGTTTCCGCTGAAAAGGCAGCCGCACTCAAGTTGGGCTATGTAACTATGAAGACTAACTTTACGCAGATATATGATAAAACAAGGACCCAGGCGCTAAGATTATTGGAAAGAGAAAATGAAACGTCTTCTTACTCAACTGATATGCCTGAAATTCATGATGCAGAAGAGACACTTGAAGATATTTATAAAAAAACAACTCATTCTTCTGTTAAGAAATGGATTACAAAACATGCAGAACTTAGCAACTAAAAAAGTTATAGCTTCAGTTATAAAAAAAGATGGAAAATTTCTTATAGCCCAAAGAGGTAAGAAAGACGCTCTTTATGGTTTATGGGAGTTTCCTGGCGGAAAAATGGAAGAGGGAGAATCTGAAAAAGAGTGTCTTAAAAGGGAACTCTTTGAAGAGTTCGGTATTGAGGTGGTAGTCGATAATTACCTCTGCTCCAGCTTCTTCGAGCATAAGGGGAATTTGACTGAAATGCGCGCATATTCTATTTCTGAATTCAAAGGAGAATTTAATCTCTTTGAGCACCAGCAAATAAAATGGGTAAGCGCCGAAGAACTTCGATCTTTTGCTATGCCCGAACCAGATGCGCCCATAGTTGAATATCTTTTGTTGAATAAATACAGGACTTCCGCAGATGCGTGAAAGATGTGATCTGATTTGACTTTTTGTTAAAAAAATACTCTCTTAGAAGGTGCAAAAACAAAAAAAGAGAGTATTTTTTATGTCATTGAAGACCTGCTTAACTTACCCGATATTATTAATGGTGTCTACCGC
>JAJZMR010000008.1 GCA_021847535.1 bacterium | reverse complement strand
TAGCACCTTGAGCACGAAGCAATGAAACACCTCCTCCTGCAACAACACCTTCTTCAACGGCGGCCCGTGTTGCATGAAGAGCATCTTCGATGCGATCTTTTTTCTCTTTCATTTCAGTTTCTGTTGCAGCACCAACTTTAATGATAGCAACACCACCAGAAAGTTTTGCAAGTCGCTCTTGAAGCTTTTCTTTATCATACTCTGATGTTGTATTTTCAATCTGAGTCTTGATCTGCATAACACGACCCTTCAGATCAGTCTCAGATCCAAAGCCTTCAATAATAGTTGTATCATCTTTAGTAATAACAACTTTTTTGGCGCGTCCAAGATCATTCAACGTAGTCGTTTCAAGCTTCAAACCAAGATCTTCAGAAATAAGTTTTCCACCAGTCAAAATAGCAACATCTTCAAGCATCGCCTTACGACGATCGCCAAACCCCGGGGCTTTAATAGCAGCAACTTGTAAGATGCCTCTAATTTTATTAACAACCAGTGTTGCAAGCGCCTCACCCTCAATATCTTCAGCTATAATAAGAAGCGGTCTTCCTGCTTTTGCAACCATTTCTAGAACAGGCAAAAGGGACTTCATGCTTGAAATTTTTTTCTCAAACAACAATATCAGTGGATCAGCCAATACCGTTTGCATCTTTTCTGCATCAGTAACAAAATAAGGCGACAAATAACCACGATCAAATTGCATACCCTCAACAACAGATAATTCACTGTCCATGCCTTTTGCTTCTTCAACAGTAATGACACCATCACGACCTACACGCTCCATTGCTTGAGCAATCTGCTGGCCAATAAAGCTATCTGAATTCGCTGAAATAGTTGCGACCTGTTCAATTTCTTTTTTGGAATTAACTTTTTTTGCACGGGCCTTAATATCTTCAACAACTATTGCCACAGCCTTATCGATGCCACGCTTTAACTCCATAGGGTTAGCACCAGCAGTGACATATTTATTCCCTTCGCGGAAAATAGCCTGTGCAAGAACAGTAGCAGTCGTCGTTCCATCACCAGCAACATCTGCTGTTTTACTTGCAACTTCACGAACCATCTGCGCGCCCATATTTTCAAGTGGATCACACAATTCAACTTCCTTGGCAACACTTACTCCATCTTTAGTAATCGTTGGCGATCCAAAACTTCTTTGAAAGGCAACATTTCGGCCACGGGGCCCAAGCGTCACTTTTACAACATTAGCCAATGTATCTACGCCAAATAATATTTTTTTTCCAGCCATTTTTTTCCTTATTTTGTATTATAATTTCGTATTATAAAATGCCCAAAATATCATCTTCTCGCACAATAAGAAGATCTTTATCTACGTCAACCCCTGCATATTTTCCAAAAAGAACCTTGTCTCCCTGTTTAACAGCCATAGGATGAAGTTTTCCATCAGGTGAAATGCGTCCTGGGCCAACGGCAATAACTTCGCCTATTTGACTTTTTTCTTTGGCCGCATCTGGAATAATAATACCACCAGCCGTTTTTTCTTCTTGTAATTCCTGACGACGAATTAATACGCGGTCAGAAAGAGGATGTATACTTGAATACATAGTACTCCTTAGCGTTATTTTTATGATACTTATATGATCGTAAAATAGTATACGCGAGCTTTTTTTTTTGACAAGACTTTATATAAATAGACTAAGATTTTTTAAAATTTTAGACGCAATAAAAAAATCATAAAATTTTGTAAAATTGCTCTAATTTTTGTTCTGGCTTATTACCAAAAAAAACCGATGCACCAAGGGCAACATCAGCAATATTCATAGACAAAAGCTCTTGAATCGTTGCCAAATTGATCCCACCATCTACGCCGACTTGCCAATCAGTTGCATGCTCCTTTTGAAAAGTAATTAAATCGGTAAGTTTGCTTACTGTGCCTGGCAAAAACTGTTGGCCCGAAAAACCAGCCTGGACGGACATGATGAGCACATGATCAATAAAACCAATAAGTTCATGTAATGCTGAAATGGGCGTATGCGCGAGCAAAGCGCAGCTTGCAATAACCTTACGGGATCTAAGATCCATAAATAGTGCCTGGAGTTGTTCGAGTGGTGCTGATTCATAATGTATCGAGACAATATCATTCTCTTGCAATGCAAGTTTGTTCATATATTTTTCAGGATGATAGACCATAAAGTGACTCCAGAGTGGCAGCGGTGTCGAGGCTCTTATCGCATTAATCGTGTCCCACGAAAAGGCAATATTTGAAACAAACTGATTATCCATTATATCAAGGTGAAAACCGTCACATGCGTCGCGTAAATGGTGCACGGTCTTTTCAAGCGTGAGCGGATTACTCGCGATTAAAGAAGGGAACAATCTCACCATTATGTCCTTTTTTGTAATGCATTAATTACTCTTTCTTGCTCCTCAATTTTTGCGATCAATGATACATATCGAGATTCAAGCTCTTGAATTTTACTATGTTGGCGCATTAAGGCATCGAGTGCAACGATCTGCAATGAAAGATAATTCACTGAATCAGGCTGTCCATCAGAGCCATAGATAACCAGCTCAGGCAATACGAGGTGCACCTGCTCAGCAATAAGACCATAAGAATCTGTAGCAGGGGAATTTTTAAAATTGAAGACAACAGGCCTGAGATCATAAATTTTTTCACTCACCGCATCTGCGACCGGCTTAATGTTTTGCTTATATTTTGCAGAAGATGTGGCACGCAACAGCTGACCATTTGTATCAAATGATGCAATGTAGCCCGAACCGGCATTCACCTCTGGTAAATTAATACATCCATAAATAGTGGTGGTCGTTGCCGAGTTCCCATCCGGAGCCGTCGACGGATTTCCGATAAATATAAGACCATCCCCTGTGTAGGTGCGAGTATAGCCTAAAAAAATTGAGCTATTACCCTCATGTTGTCCACCTGCACCACATCCAATATAAATATTGCCCGAACCAGTTAATGATGAACCTGCGCCCAGCCCGATACTTGTATTTTTATACAGCGGTGCCTGTATAAATGGAGTCCCTGTATCATTATCACCTAATACACTATAATTAATCAGAAAATTGCCGGTGAGCGTGATCGTCGTTGCAACAAAACTTCCTACTGTGTCACGTAATACCAATGACAATGGAATATCGGCCGATGTGGCCGAGCTCACCACAGTGTATGCATATTCAAAATTTTGCCAATCTGCACCAGTTATGAGCCCAACATCGCTGCCACTTAGATTACCTACGTAAGGCACTATTAGTGTGTTGCCAAAAGTAGTCGAGAAGAATCCCAAGGTTGTGCCACCAGTACTCGTCGCCAAATATTGCGCGGGAGCGGTCGCGCTATTTACGCTTTCAATACCGCCCGTTAATGTGGTCACCCAACTCAATTGACCAGTACCGTTATTAAACAGCGCCTGGTGTGGCGCTGTTGCTTGTGCTGTTGGCAATACGAGCGTATAGGTTGCTGCTAAAGCACCTGCAGTTAGTGAAACTGATTGTGTTCCTGCTGGATTGGTAAAGATAGTGTAACCTGTTGTTGTCACATTCGTTGCCACAAAGCTACCTGTGCTATCACGTCGAACTAATGTATTTGGAATATCATAACTTGTCCCTGAAATAATCACCGAGTATGTTTGGGCTAAAGTGCAGGCGGGAATCCCACACACAAATGCAATAACCGTTGCCGTCTGTGTACCGATCACATCTCCTGAAAGATTTCCTGTAAAAGAGAAGGCCATTGACGTTGCATAAGCAAAATCAGCAGTAACAGAAAGCAATGCATTTGTTGCATAGGTTGCAGTTCCGGTAAGATTAGCCGTAATGGTACCGGCAGAAAAATTACCATTACTGTCCCGGATCACAAGCGTTCCGCCCATATCGGCAGATGTAGCCGTTGTTACCGTGTCAACCAGCGAGCATGCAGAAAAGTCGCAAATTGTATTAACTCTGTTGGCCGTTGAAGAACCAATAACATCCCCATATAATTGAACGGTCGAAGTGACTACTGCTTCAATAGTTCTCCAATAAAGTTGATCCGGATTTCCACCTTGCGAGGCAAGGACTTGGCCGGCAGTTCCTGAGCCTGTAGGCAATTGTAATGTATAAGATGACGAAACAGTAGCAGGGGCCTGAATTAAAACAGAACCATCAGCAGTGTCATCAAAAATAATCCCCTGCTGGTCAGCCATGGTCAAAGATCCGGTCATCGTATCTCCAGATTTAAGAACATACAACCCTGACAGTTGTGTAATAAAGTTTGGTGCAACCAGAGTACCGGTAAGAATAAGATTACGCAAATAAGAATCACGCAACTGGATATAGCTTGAGTCGACCGTATACGCGGCTGTAATTACCGGAGAATCAGTTCGTGGAGCTTTGACATTAATATAACGCTCCAATCGCGCAATGCACTCATCGGCCAGAAAACGTTTATGATCAGTTAAATAGGGCCTTATCTGATCATATACAGTGACCAAACTCACCACATCGGCATCAACACTCAGGCGCTGTGCATCAGAGCTCTCCTGTAAACAAGCATCTAAAACTAAGATGGTTTCAATATATTGTTCAATCTTTTCAGCTGTATGATTTTCACACTCACCACAGTATGCTACAAGGGGGAAAAGTGAAATAAGTGTGTAAAAAATAGATAGCTTCATGCAATATCTCTTTTGAAGAAATAGATAAATACCTAAAAAATCTAACATCCTGCATCATCAGACGTCAACAAACAAGAAAAATAATTACACTATAAGAAAAAACTGCTTTACTAAAAGGTTATTCCAGCAGTCATCCACATCATCCATTGATTCAGAGCATTGGTGTGTGCACATTCATATGAAGCGCCTACAGCAATTAATGGCCTAAGTCGTATATCAGCAGCCGTATAGCCCACATCAAGATAGATTTTTTGGCTCAGCGCGCACGCCGTTTTTTTGCACAGCTGACCAGCTGTTATTATCTTTTCTTTATTCAACCACCACAGATCATACCCAAGCTCCACATCCCAGGCATATAGAGGCACATTGAGCGCTATCCACACATCAATAGTACCTCGTGGATAGATACGAGAATAAACAGGTTGATATTCATGGCTGCTAAAAACATAGCGATATTTAAGATCAATCGATAATGACAATTCACAATCTTTAATTTCAAATGCAACAGCCTGTGTATCAAGACCAAAGCCAAAACTTCCATTTTTCGTTCCAACAGTTGGTAAACAAATGCAAGAACATGGCCGATTGCCTGTTGGTGCGGTACCTACCAGATAAAGTGTCCCATGAGCATCTTCAAGCTTTAAAAGATCATAACCTAATTTAAATTGGATATCATCCAGTCCACCTGCTTTTTGGTCATATATTTCCGCTTGCATAGCAGCGGTATTAATGCCTAGCCAAATCGCGTGCGTAAGATTTTTATACCCAGTAAAAAGAACCCCTGCTAACGACCTCTCTAATAGCCCACCTACAGAGTGTATATAAAATGGTTTAGCATATACATACGTGCTCTCTGACTGCCCTGCATAACGATGAAAATTAACTAAAGCAAGCTCTAACGCTGAATCGGTGCTCACGTCACGCAGGCGAGTAGCACCAATTTGATTATGAAAAAAAAGATGGAGCAACAATAAAAGTGCCCACAACATGCATCCCCTTCATTCTAGCTACTATGTATTCAAATAATTAATGCGCTCTTTATCAGTATAAGGACGTATGGGATAGAAAATGCAATTAAAAAAATCTGTCATCTTTAAAATAGTGGCTATTCTGATTATGCTATTTTCTTTTATATATCTTTCTTGAATATTTTTAAGTGATTTAATCGCGTGAACCAGCTGGTCCCGACCAATGATTTGACGTGCGGACATATCGTTTGCTTTTCTAAAATAATTTGAACATATTTGTGCCGCTATAAGAGGGGGGACTACAAAAGCACCCATAACAAGTTTAGGATCAGGATTTTTTATACCATAATAAAGAGCTGCAATTGAAGCTCCTATTGAACCCAATATGGCAGTCG
>JAJZMR010000074.1 GCA_021847535.1 bacterium | reverse complement strand
GATCTTACTTCGATATGGTTTTGCAAACCTCCCGTGACTTCAAGAACTAGGGTCTTTAGGTCGACAGAGTTCTCTGCCCACAGTAAAGTTGCGCGATCAAGTCTATTGATATGTGCTAAAATTTTTACATCTTTAAGACTGATTTGCAACTCATATCGTTGTTAAATCGCTTTGAGCGGTATTGGTTCTGTGTAGTTTCTGTGATTTTCTAAATCAGAACCATCTAAATCGTCACAATCGGCACATCTGTGACAGCATAACCAGGAGACTATACATGGACAACAAAAAACTTCTGACATGGTAACGTTAATATCTTCCTGAATTATTTCAGGCAAAAGGTTTGACTCGTTTTTTAGGGCAAGTGTGGGTTGTGTTTGATAGAGCTTTTTGTGGTCTATTGCATTTTTTATACTAGTTACTTTTTGTTGGTTAAGTTCAATGCCTTGGGTGCAGGCAGGTGAAGCGTAAAGAGATAGCGTTATTACAAAGAAAAAATGTTTCATAGATTAATCCTCATGTTAAAACTTTAGAATGTTCCTACTATAGAAAGCATAATAGTTGTTGATCGATAAGCATTACGTCGTGCAGATGGCGCCTGCCAGAAAAAGCCTAACGCCAAGTTCGGTGAGATATCATAACTCAAGCCTACGTTCACCACGTTTGATTCCCATTTTGAATTTTCGACTAGGCGTTTAATGGATATATTACCGATATCTGTTGTTGCGCTTAATATTTTAAAGCAATCTTCATTATGCCCATTAAATACATATTGTACGTAGGCAGAAATTCTGCTTAAAAAATGATAGGCATTCAAGCTAAATACGGCGTTCCAGGTTATCCCCGGGTCAATAGATACACACATTGTTTGTGGGAACATGCCCGCCTGATTGAAATTTGTTGGCGCTGGTACACAATTAAATGTTTTTTTGAAAAATTTTGTTACGTTAAATTCAAAACCAATTTCAACCGTTTTGACAAAATCAAAGGTAACACCGCCTGTTGTGCCAAGTCCATAATGGCCCTTATTGCCCAAAGGCACTTCAAAAAGATCGCGTGGATTCGGGTTTTTACCACTTGGAAATAGCGCATCCAGTGTTATATAGGGTGTGCATAAAAAGAAATGCCAATCATCCCGGTCGGCATTGATGGTATACGGTCTGCGGAAAAAGAGGGTAACACGCGTATCTTCAAACCCTTGCGTTTGCATCCTATCAATATTTAGGTTAAGCGTATTTGCAATAGTTTGTACCTGTTTCATGACCTTATCAATCATAATCTGTTTACAGTAGCAGCTATAAATATCTATGCAGGCAAGCGATTGAACGCAAGGACTGGTATCGGTAAAAACGGGCGTGTCTGAAGTTTGGCAACAGCTGCCATCAGGCCCGGCTGAGCAACCGGCGTAACATGCAAGGCCAGTTGCTGTGCAGGTCAGATCCTGAAAGTCTGGAATTTGTTTAATATTTGCAAAACCTGTTTGTATCCGTAATCCAATCGGATCGTGCAAAAGAAAATCAAACTGAAACCGCAAACCATATTTTCGGTAGCGTACATTAACATCAAAGAATCCAAACTCCTTTTTTACATCACTATAACCGGGATTAATAATGGCAGAGCAGGTTGTCGTCAAATCAGTTTGTACCGTTGTCGTTCCCGGCGTTACGGCATTCAGAGCTGCAAAAAGCTCATTTTGAATAAGGTATTGTTGCGTTGTCGTGCCAATCAGTTCAGGATAAAAAAGAGCCGGAATATTCCAGCGACCCGTTAAATTACCAAGTCCAGTTTTTATTTTATGTAGATCGTTTCCTGAATCTGCTGACTGTCTAAATGGAGAGATAGAAAATTGAAACCGCTCAGGACAAAAGCTGTCCAGGCCATCTATATAATAATAACGCTCATTGCGTGTAAGATAATCACAATCGAAAACGGGAGTATAAACCGGATAAGGATCGTTGTTGGTTAAATTGGTAATTGGCGCAGCAAGAGGCAAACTAATAAAGACAATAAGTATTTGTAATAACCTCGCACACGCGCGCATAGTACGCATCATCTACTCTCCTTTAATCAGTCTATTTTATCGCTTTTTATAGCACGCAAAACATGTTCTGCGCATTTTTTGTTATACCATGTTATACCATCAATTATTTGCAGACGTCAATGTGTTGTAATTGATATGATTTCAAAAAGAGCGACACTCATAATAAATAATGCAACACAAAGTCCTGCATAGCCGACTATTTTAGTCTGCGTGTCAGTATGTGCTGGTCCTGCAATAAGAGCAAAAATGCTCGTTCCATAGCTAAATACCAATAAAAGCGCGGTGAGTGAAAATCCTATAGAAGTGAATACCAAATAATTGAGTGTGACTATCGCTCCAATAAGAACTACTGCTGGTCGGAGCTGTAATCGGTTTTTTGTTGTTATCCTCCGGGCACTCGCACATAACAGTTCACCAAGTGACCAGATAAGCGCATGTAATGTGCCCATAATCGTTACAATAATGCTGATGCGAACCATATCAATGAGCCAGGTATAGTAAGGGAACATATGCAGGAGCACCTGTGACAAGGTTATCCCTGGTAATGTAAAAAATTCGCGTGGGATTGCAAGCAAAATTGAGGTGATAAAGCTTAGATATATTGCTCCGACTATAACAATTGAAAGGGAAAGTATGCGAGGCACATTTTTTTCTGGATGCTCCACCAGCGAATAAAGAGACACTGCCGTTTCAAAACCAAAAAAACCAAAAATTACATATTTTATACCGTATAATAAACTGCTATATCCAAATGGCATAAATGGATGCATATTATCTAAAGAAGCTCGTGTTAAACAAAGCGTAGCTATAAGCGCTAGTGGCGCTAAGGTAAGAATAATTAAAATTATCTGTCCCCACCTAGTCAATGATGCCCCCGCCATATTCAAAAAAACAAGCATCCACAAAGTTGCAAGCCCCAAAAACTCCGGAAGTACATCGGGAAAATAATTACCGAGTTCTGCCGCAATAATACGTGTTAAAATACTCATAGCAAGTGTTAATCCAGCGATATAGGCAAGACTTGCAATAACGCCCATGATATGGCCACCCCATTGCGCCGCATAGGTATAGAAAGCCCCTTCTTGCGGATAGAGCGCCGTTACACGTGCAAGCGCAAGCGCCATCACCCAAACAGCAGCAATAACGCCGATATACGTGATAATAGCCGCTGGGCCTATGGTAAGTTGAATGTTTATGGGGTTTGAAAAAATACCTGCACCTATCATGGCATTTGCGCCTGCTATCGTCGCCATGAAGAATGATATTTTTTGGGCTTTAGTGGATGTCATGATATCCTTATAGGTAATAGAAATATTAAACAGAGAACATTTTATGAATAAATGTATATATTATCAAGCCTCAGTCATTATAAAAACAACCAATCTTTTTGTTGCCGCCTTGAGATTTTATGAACATATTGCATTTGATCGTACTTATGATGCGCAATTAGGAATTTTTGAGTTTTTCGTTCCAGAAGCACAAGAGGCAGATTTTTTAAAAATCATGGCCTACCTTGAATCGTTGCATCTTGTTCATTCGCTTATTAAGGTGGATAATCGCCTGTAGCTTTCTTGCGGACCGAGAATTACGATAAGCTCTTTAATGCTCAGACCATGCGCATGGCCAGTAAGTTTTTTACGGAGCACCATATATAATGCTTTGCTTTGGATAGATGCAGCCTTAGCCCTTTCTGCTAAAATTTTGATGCACACCTCTGGCGTAGCGATTGTTTCTTTTATCGCGGGCATGATAATTTCTAGCCACGCATCCACCATTTTTTCTTCATCAGTGAGCCTTGCAAGATCCAGTTTTGGTCGATGAAAATAAAAATGCGTTTTTTCGATAATATCATGCAGCGTTATCAATTCAGGTTGTATAATTTTCAAAAGAGCATCAAATGATTCTTCATTATATGGCTTTTCATTTAAAAAATTACCGATACGTTCTTTAAAATCATTAAAAGAAATTCTTTGTATCCATTTTTGATTGATCCAGTGCAATTTTTCAATATCATATTTTATCTGACCTGTTGCTGATATATGGTCAACTTTGAAGACCGAACTCAATTGTGTAAGTGACATGATCTCCGCAGAAGAATCACCATCAGCACATTTGAAGGCAAGGCCTAAAAGGGCAAGATAATTGGTAATAGCCTCAGGCAAATAGCCGGCATTACGCAGATCATGTAAAGAAAAACCAAAATCTCGCTTCGATAATTTTTTCCCTTCACTGTTTGCCATAATAGGCAAATGCCAAAAGACTGGAAGTTTTTTACCCAACTCCTGATACAAAGCAGCTTGGTTTGCTGTATTGCTCAGGTGGTCTTCCCCACGGATAACATGCGATATTTCCATTTCTACATCATCAACAAAATTTGCAAAAATAAAGGTGCAGCTGCCATCCTGGCGCGTAAGTGCAAAATCTGAAAAATTGGCCAAATTGTAGCTAATGTTTCCTCGTGCAAGATCAAAAATGGTGACCGTTTCATTGCCTAATTTAAACCGCCAAATAAAGGGGATTTCATCAGTGAGCTTTTGTGCTACTTGTGATGCAGTCAACAAAAGACAGGATCGATCATAGCGTGGCGGAAGCTTTTGAGCGATCTGGCGCTCACGTTTTTTTTCAAGTTCTTCAACGGTACAAAAACAACGGTATGCCTTACCTAGGGCGATACACTCCTGAAGTTGGCGCTGATAAATTTCATGCCGCTCAGACTGGTAATAAGGTGCATATGGTCCGCCAATGCCAGGCCCTTCCTGAAATGTAAGTCCAAGCCACGCAAGATCTTTTAAAATGCCTTGCGCCTGCAGGTCAAATAGTCTTTGTTGATCAGTATCTTCAACTCGTATAATAAAAGTTCCATTCATATGGCGTGCAAAAAGATAGTTAATAAGGGCAGTGCGCACATTTCCCAGATGCATAAAACCTGTAGGTGATGGGGCAAAGCGAACGCGAATAGCACTATTCATACAATTTTTTCCATTAATAAGAGGATATTTTTTATAATTGTACTGGATAATCAATTATTCGTCGATATTTTTGAAAAACGTGAAATATATGGTTGTATAAATCGCACGCGGGCATGGTTTTTTTTGTATAATGTTTTAATATTATATCAAAATAGTTACTTTAAAGGTTGCAGAATTTCTGTCTGCTTGGTCTATATGAGCTCTTGGCATCGTCTGCTTGTGCATCTTTTCCTATCCCTGATCTTTTTGATAGACTCCATCAATGGTGTCGATTACACTATACGTAAAATTTCAGTTGCAGGTATTTTTACCGGTAAAGATGCCTATAAAAAGCTCTATCATCTGCATAAGGGAATGATTTTTAATCAAGCAGAGCACCTTGACGGCATTGCTGATATTCAAAAACATTTGCGTGAAGAGGGCTATCTCCAGCCGCGTGTCGATTCTGCCTGCCATTTTAACGATAAAGATAAAAGCGTTACGATTGAGCTCAAAATTATGCCTGGGCCTCTTTTTTCCATCGCATCCGTATCGTGTAGCCCTTTGCCTGGTAACAACGGGCAAGCCGATCCGTCTTTTAGCGAATTATTTGGCAAGCTTAATAAGCGTCTTCAAGCGCAGGTAAAAAATAAATATTGCCGTAAAAGTTTGTTAGATAACGAGGCTCGTGGCATTTCTGCCTATTTTACCAAAAAGGGGTATCTTTGTGTCGGCATTGAAATGGAGCAGACCTTTGATTATGCAACACATAGCGCACATATACATTTTAATTGTTTATTAAAAGACAAAAAGAGATTATTTTTTACAGGGAACAAACTATTTTCATCGCAGCAATTATATCAAGTTTGTGCAGAGTTTGGCAAAGCACTTTTGATTATTCCTCCAGAATTGATCGTGCAAGAATTGAAAGATTTTTACCTTAAGCAGGGCTATCTGGAAGCGAAGATTATTTTTTCCGACCAAGACTCTTCCATGCTTGTTATTGATATCGATGAAGGCCCCCATGCTTTTATAGAAAAAGTGGTCGTCATTGGTCTTGAATCTGATGCCGGGCTGGCTGATACACAGACCTTTTTTACCAACGTAATGAATCATAGTTATGATGTAAAAAAAATAGAAAGTCTTGCTGATGCCGATGTATTAGCACTTTCGGAATACCAACCGGCGGTGTTTAAAGTCTTAACTAAAAACTGATAATCTTTTTTTCTAGTAAAGAATCCGGGAATAATAAATACCGCCATAAACAATTTTATATTTGTAAATTTGCCTGCCCACAACGTTTCACAAGCAAGCTTGCTTGCGTAGTGATGCGGGCGGGTAATAAATTTGTAATTTCATTGGAAAG
>JAJZMR010000082.1 GCA_021847535.1 bacterium | reverse complement strand
TTAACAACAATCGCTCGTACGATTAAAAATAATTTTATCAATTCAAATTTTTCACTTGATGACTATACGCCCTTGACGCTTGCAGATTTAGATTTAAATTCCGCTGCGCACCCGACTATGCTTTCCCATACACTCTATCTTGCAGCTGGTTATACGTGGGATGATATTTGTATACCAACATTTATTGGCGCAGGCGGAACGTATGAATTCACAACTGTTGATACAGCGCTGGATCGCTGGTTGTTGTTTGTAAAAGCTGGTATATCGTTTTAAAAAAAATTATTAAGGAGACAGTATATGAATGAAATACTGATGTTGCTTGCAAGTACATTCACTTTTACCGAAAATCTTAATAAGGCTATCGAAAAATATCAAGCGGTGATCAAGCCGGGAATGCTTACGAATCCTTCCGGTATTCCTAATCCGCCACCGCCACCGCCAATGGTGGGAGCTATTGGTCTGGGCAAGCAGGTTAAACCTTTTGAAAGTCTTCAAGCGATTGTACAGGGGAAACCGCTAGCAGAAACAAAAAAAGAATTAGAACCAAACAAGCCAGCTAAAAAAAGTGAGCTTACGAAACTTGTACCAGTCGATGATTTTAAAAATGAGTTGGAAAAATCGCTAGCCACATTTTCAATCGAAAGCAATAGGATCGTTAAGGCACAAATTAAAGTGCTATTTGCACGAATTTTAGACAAGGCAAAAAAAGATGAGACCTTCAATTCTTTATACGATGAATATCGCGCAAAATTTAATAAGATAGAGCCTGATTTGATTGACGCGCGTGCAACATACTAGATAAAAAAAGAGATAGGTAAATTTAATGAGCTTTGAAGAGAGGAAGAACTATATGAAACAACTTACTAAAAAAATTTGCTTAGCGATCCCGCTTGTTACGGCATTGTCTGTATCACCACGAGAACCCAGCCTGGTGGGTCCACAGTTTGGCAAGCCTGGCCCACAGGGCCCTATTGGGCCTCAGCGTTACACGCCCCCAGCTGTAGACAGCTTACAGACGGTTAACGATTTTAGGGATGTTGTTACTCAAACACTTACCGCTTTTAAGGGCGTATCGCAAGAGGAAAAAGGATATATCGCCGCACTGTTTGAACGGATAAAGGATTATGCAGAGGATCGTTCAAGTATAGACTTTGTAAAATTATATAATGACTATGCTCCGAAATTTAATGAAAAAAGTGCCAAGCTTATAAGTCCAGTATCGATTGAGCTTGCGCCAACCACTATCGGTGCGATAGCAAACGCTTTTGATGCTATGCTTAAAAATTTTGATAATGGCAACTCTGCACAAAAAGAGTATATTAAATCCTTATTTAAGCGTATACAAACAATGATTGAAAAAGAGCAGCATATTGAGTACATCGCCTTGTACAATGATTATGCCCCTAAATTTAATAAAAAAAGCCAAGGGCTTATTGAGCTTAAAAAAATAAAACAGATACCTTCGACTGCTGATGAGTTTAGCAAAGCGTTTGACAGGCTCTTGGAAAATCTTCATGAATCGGAAAATCTGCAAAATGACTATATCAAGGAACTTTTTAGGGCCCTTGATGCCAAAGCGCATGCGAATCAAGGTATCGATTTTATGGATGTCTATAATACCTATGCACCACAATTTAATGAAGAAATTGTTGACTTGATCCAACCGAGATTGATCACTATTTCTCCAAATTCATTGGCGGAGTATAAAGCGGTTCTTGAAACATTGTTAAAAAATTATACTATCGAAAAAAGAGTAGAGATCCAAGACTTATTTCGACAAATGAATGATATTGTCTTACATGAGGGCGATATTTATTTTATGCGTCTGTATAATGAATATGCGCCAAAATTTAATGAAAAAAGCAGAAGAATGATCAATCCAGAAAAATTATCACTGCCTGCAAAATCTTCAAGTCGTACCAGTGAGCAAGCGGCTCGTGAGTCAAAAGAAATAATGCGTATCCTGCCTTTTGAAGCAAATGACTAAGTAGGCAGACCAGTTTAAAAACAAAAAGGGAGCGCAAGCTCCCTTTTTACTATCGTTGTGTTACTCAGTTATTTGCCATGGCATTTTTTAAATTTTTTCCCCGATCCGCATGGACAGTCGTCGTTCCTGCCAACCATATTTTCAGCACGAGCTTGGGTTACTGTTTTAGTAATATCATTTTCAGAACCACCTGACATCTTTACTTCATCAAGCTCACGTTCACGTTCCCGTTCAAACTCTTTTTGATCAAATTGGCTCATATTAAGATGGAAGATATGGTGAATAATTTCAAACCGGATCGAGCGCATCATGTCAGCAAAAAGACCATAGGCCTCTTTTTTATACTCGATAAGCGGGTTCTTCTGCCCCATACCTCGTAGCCCGATCCCTTCTTTTAAATGGTCAAGGTTGAGCATATGCTGTTTCCATGCCAGATCTATAGAGTTAAGCATGAGCCACTTTTGTGCTTCTTGAAGGAGCGATTGGTCACGACCCTCAATATATAAGTTATATTCCATTAAAATATGATCAATCAGGAGTGGTGTAAGTGTATCAACATCCGTTTGGGTAATATTTTTTTCTTTTAATGACGCAGCATCACTGTTGATCATGAGTGCGAGTGCATTAAATAAGTCATTTAAATTTTCATGCGATAACATTCTAGATTGTGCATGAAAGGCTACCAGGTCTTCAACTGTTTCTGCTATAAGGTCTCGGATCAAATCAAAGATATGCTCCTGCCCTTCAAGCACCATCCGCCGATAGGTATAAATAACTGTTCGCTGCTGATTTAAAACGTCATCATATTCAAGTAAATTTTTTCGTATTTCAAAATTGTCCCGCTCGACCCGTTCTTGCATCCGCTCAATATTTTTGGTGAAAAATTTAGATTCTATCGATTCATCTTCTGTCATGCCAGCAAACTGAAGTCGCTTTTTAAACGTTTCGCCACCAAAAATACGAATAAGATTGTCATCAGGACTTAAATAGAAACGTGATTCTCCCGGGTCACCCTGACGCCCAGAACGGCCACGTAACTGATTATCAATACGCCTGCTTTCATGCCGCTCTGTTCCAAGAATATAAAGGCCGCCAGCATCAAGCGAATCTTGCGTAAGCTTAATGTCGGTACCACGACCTGCCATATTAGTGGCAATGGTTACACGGCCTTTTTGGCCTGCACATGCAACAATTTCAGCCTCGCGTGCATGGTTTTTCGCATTTAATACTTCGTGAGGAATGTTCTGGGCATTAAGCACCATGCTCAGCCGCTCAGAGCTTTCAACGGATATCGTGCCAATCAGGACAGGCTGGCCCTTCATGTGACGCTCGACAATGTCTTGAGCTATAGCACGCTCTTTCGATTCGCGCGATAAAAATAATAGATCTGGTTTGTCATCACGAATCATCGGTCGATGTGTCGGGATACTGACGACGGCCAAATTATAAATTTTATGAAATTCTTCCGCTTCGGTGATCGCTGTACCGGTCATACCAGCCAATTTTTTATAGAGTCTAAAATAATTTTGCAATGTTATCGATGCAACGGTTTGACTTTCACGTTGTACCGGCACACCTTCTTTTGCCTCAATTGCTTGATGGAGTCCGTCGCTGTAGCGTCGACCAGAAAGAATACGTCCGGTAAACTCATCTACAATGAGCACTTGGTTATCACGCACGACATAATCAACATCACGCTTAAAAAGTTTATGAGCACGTAATGCTTGGCCTACATGGTGTAACATTTTTATATTGGCAAGATCGTACAAGTTGGTAACCTGCAGCGCTGCTTCAACTTTATCGTTGCCAGTTTCTGTCAACTGAACGGTACGGTTTTTTTCGTCAACCTCAAAATCAACAACCGGCTGGAGTAACGGAATAACACTATTTACCCGTGCATAAAGATGGGTTGCGTCGTCAGATGATCCAGAAATAATTAACGGTGTCCGTGCTTCATCAATCAAAATAGAGTCGACTTCATCAACAATAGCGTAGTGTAAATCGCGCTGAACATAATCTTCAAGTCTGAATTTCATATTATCGCGCAAATAGTCAAAACCAAGTTCATTGTTTGTTGCGTATACTATATCGCTTTCGTATACTTTTTTCCGTTCCTGGTCATCAAGGTCATGCTGTAATACCCCGACTGTCAGCCCAAGATGATTAAAGACCGGTGCCATCCAGTTTGCGTCGCGACGCGCAAGGTAATCATTCACCGTAACTAAATGTGCCCCTTTACCTGCAAGTGCATTCAGGTATAATGCAAGCGTTGCAGTAAGCGTCTTTCCTTCACCAGTTTTCATTTCAGAGATTTTACCCTCATGGAGCGTGATGCCCCCTAAAAGCTGCACATCATAATGGCGTTGCCCTAAAAAGCGACGTGATGTTTCGCGTACTACTGCAAATGCCTCAGGCAGGATATCATCAAGTGTTTTGCCATCAATGATCTGTTGGCGAAAATATGCTGTTTTAGCAGAAAGCTCTGCATCGGTCAGCTGTTTCATTTCAGTTTCAAGATAATTGATGCGGATGACAAGAGCCTGCATTCGATTCAGAACGCGGCTATTATTAGTACCAAATAATTTCCTAATGATATCTACAATCATGCTGACCTTCCATGCAGGTTTAATTTTTTAATTTTTATTTCTTTTTAGTGTAAATCGTTATTCACCAGAGTGCAATATGATGGCATCTTTATCTTTTTTGGCATGATTAGTTTTGTTTTTAACACATGAACCGCAGGCATGCTCAAGATAAAACATCGCCACTATCTTTGGGCCTATGCGGCCAGCAGAACAGCAACCGTCATTGTCCGTAAGTTTAACGATCTTTGTCGTCGATACGAGCAGTACTGCTCAGAGCATATCGTGCAGGTAGCATACTTGTCATTAATCCGGTGGCGTGCAATACCAGCCTTTATAAGTTCTTGTATAATAAAGGTAACAAGATCAAAATAAAAATCATTGCCTCGTTTAATAAAATAGTTACCATCGGGAAACTGATTGATAAAGTCTTGTTGCACACGATAACAACAGCTGCGTGCGGTCGGGCCAATAAAGACATCGATATCCTGAATGTTATCACCATAAGTAATAAAATTCCCTAATACGCACGTAATAATCCCGTTGCGCGCTCCGCGCCATCCAGCATGCACCACAGCCAACGTCCGTTTAGATGCAAAAATAACCGGTGCACAATCTGCCGTTTCAACAGCTAAAGCAATGTCCGGTTGGTCCGTTATGATATAGTCGCCATTCTTGGTATAGGGCCTGAGCTGTGCATCAATCTGACGAGCGACGCTGTATCCGTCAATACTATGTGTTTGATTTAAGATAATAATATTTTTTGCGCTTAAAGGGACAAGCTGCGGGCGAGCAAGTAGATCCGCTTGCGAGTGGCCTTGCAACGAATGTTTTACATAGCTTGTGGTTATATCACCAAAACTAATTAAAAGATTACGCTCTTGAATGCGCATCGCTGCCATCTGCAGCCTGGCCTTTCTTAACAGCTTATGTATCTCTACTACCAACAAGGATCGGATTGTCTACCATGGCTGTACTGGTCAATGATTCGATAGTACGCCAGTCATAGTGTTGCAATTTTTTATGCCATGAGTCAACCACATAAGCAAGGTAGCCCCCAAGAAAGCCAATAATGAGAGGTACAAAGCTCATCTTTTCTTCTTGCATTGATTCTGTTGTATACGGTTTTTCTTTAAGTGCGATATCGTCAGTTAAGACAAAAATAGTATCGATAGTTGCCGTATGTGTAACATCCTCAACGGTCATGTCGCCTGGCAAGGTCACTGATTGTTTAAGGTGGGCAACAGCCTGCGCTTGAGGTTGGTGGTGCACAATATCCGTTGCCTGCTGCTGAAAAGCGCCGAGCGCAGATGACTTTTGTAGCGCAGAGATGAGTTCATATTTCAATCTGCCGGTAAAAAAAACCAGTGCATATATAAGCCGTTTCGTCAGTGCAGCATTATCGGGGCGTAAAAAATTTGTTATTCTTGCAAGGACTTTATCCGTTATAAAATGTTTAAACGGTAGATCAAACCTGGGGATCTGCCTGTACATGATGCTCCCATCTGAACCAATAAGTTGCAACCGTGACATAGCCGGCTCTTGGCTTAAAGCTGTAAGCTGGCCAATAATCTTTCCACGTTGTGCCTGCAAGGCCTCTTTGAGTTGGTGCTGAAGATCTTTCAGATGTGGCTTTTGTTCGGCCAAAAATGCGCGACTTGCGGTGATAATATCCTTTGTAAGAATCTTGATGCTTTCGCGTGCTGCGCCGGCTGAAAGGGTAGTGTGTGCCAACAGGGCGATGGGCAAGAAGATAAAATTTTTCTTTATATGTATCATATTTTTATCATTTTAATCGACACGGGTGTTTTTTCCAGGCGGCTTAGATCAAGAAACTGATTCCTTCTTAACGCCAGTTCGGAAATTTGAAATATAAAAATAAGTGATTTAACATCGCACTAAACCCAATAACAAAAAAGGAGAAGCGCGATGTTAGTAACTATTTTTTACCAAACTGATGAATTTTGC
>JAJZMR010000073.1:4266-6648 GCA_021847535.1 bacterium | reverse complement strand
TCCGCCCCTGAACTATTAAAAATTGCAATTTCTTGACCAGCCGATAAGATGGTCACAAATGTCCCGCCAACAGTGGCCGTTTGCCCCGCTGTCACTGGATTCGTGCTTTCAAACGTCGCCAAAGCAGTGCTGCTTGTCACATTATAAATTGAGAAAATAAGCGGATTCGTATTTGTTCCTGCATTGATGCCACGAACTAAAAATTGTATTTTATAAATTCCTGCGTTAGTCACCGTCATAGTAGTATTTGAAGCAATAGTAATGCCTGATAATATTTGATTTATTGCAAAAGGAACTAACGCAGCGTTGCCGATAGAGTTTGCCGCATCGCTTGCTACGTACCCATAGGCTAAATCACCGCCAAGGCCAGGAATACCTGGTGTTCCTGCAGCAGGCGCTGGCGAAAGAGCATAATCACCTGCAATAACTGTTCCGGTAACGTTAAGGTTGCCGCCAATAGCCGCTGCACCCAAAACGCTTAGTTGACTGAGTGTGGCATTGCCATCAATCGTAATATTCCCGTTAATTATTTCATTTCCACAAACTTGAAGGTCTCTTACTTTTAAACATTTAATCTTTTTAGGTCCACGTGTTGCATCAACAAGTCCCTGCTCAAGAGCTGATTCTTCATCACATTGGGCACCAATGGCTGCTTCACACGCAATTAAAGCATACGATGTTACCGCAAGACCAGTAAGCGTAAGATAGCGAACAAAATTCATAAAATCTCCTTTAAAAAATAAGAATTATAAAAAAATTGGTAATAAAAAAGAATCATTATTTTTTTTGATCAGCTCCTTTCTTTGCTTGTGTAGAAATCTTTTTATATATACCTCATTTCTTTTACTCATTCAAGAGTTTAGTCACGCATGGCAATTGCTTGCTTGAAAAAGTGCGCGGATACACAATATTTCCTGTAGCTTGACCATTCAACCTTAAACCAAAATGCATGTATCACGCTTATTAAATGGTATTTGTTATGTATATAACGAAAAATTGCTCTTTTTTTGCATAAAGTTTAATCTAAAAATAGATTTTTGTTTGGCGTCCTTAAATATTTTGGTACCTATTTATGACAAACACCATCTTTCTCTGGGTAGCACTTGTTATTATAGCCCTTCTTATTGAAGCGGGCACTCCTGGTCTTTTTTATTTCCTCAGTTTTGCCTGTGGATCTATAGCCGCGGCGCTAGCGGGCTATTACGAATGCACACTCACTTGTCAACTGATTTGCTGCTTTTCTGTCAGCTGTTTAGCTCTTTTTTTTCTTTGGCGCTGGGTTTCAAATACAACTGGTACGGTCCTACAACCAGCTCATTCAAGTAATACTGCAGCTCTTATTGGTGAAAAAGCTCTTGTTGTTGAGCCTATTTTGCCAAACGGTACAGGAAGGGTAAAGATATATGGTGATATATGGCTCGCTCGCGAAAAAGATAATGGTGATGTTAATGCAGGTAGTGAAGTTGTTATTATCAAGGTTCGCGGCTGTCATCTTATTGTAAAAAAAACAATTAATTAAAAAACATTTCCCTGAAAGGCTTTTTATGGAAACACTTTTTATGTCACATACCTCGGCCACTTTTTTATTTTTGACGGCACTCATTGGACTCTTGGCACTTTTTGTATTGAAATCCATTTATTTGGTTCAACAGGCAGAAGCTATAGTTATTGAACGTTTTGGTAAATACCACCGCACTCTGGGTGCAGGTATTCATTTTATTGTCCCATTTATGGATGCGGCACGCGTAGTTTCGTGGACATACTTTAAAGAAGAAGCCCGGCGCTACTATCGCTACACGAAAGCTTTATCAGTTATCGATTTGCGTGAGGCGGTCTATGACTTTCCTAAGCAAAATGTTATCACTAAAGATAACGTTACTATGGAAATCAGCGCCCTTTTATATTATCAGGTAACCGACCCAAAGCGGGCAGTTTATGAAGTTTCTAATCTTCCGGAAGCAATCGAAAAACTTACGCATTCAACATTACGCAATGTTATCGGGTCAATGGATCTTGATGAATCCCTTATTTCACGCGATCAAATCAATATGAAGTTACGGCTGATCCTTGATGAGGCAAGTGACAAATGGGGAGTGAAGGTAAATCGCGTTGAGCTGCAGGAGGTAAACCCGCCAGCTGATATTCGCAGTGCTATGGAAAAACAGATGCGCGCTGAACGCGACCGGCGTGCCGTGATATTGGAGGCAGAGGGACTTAAACAAGCAACTATTCTCGAGGCAGAAGGAAAGCAATTGGCTCAGATACTTGCAGCAAAAGGTGAGGCTGAATCAAGGCTTATTAATGCTGAAGCTGAAGCGACCTCACGCTTAAAGATCGCGCTTGCTGAGGCTCAAGCAATTGAAAGACTTCAAAACGCTTTAC
>JAJZMR010000073.1:0-4256 GCA_021847535.1 bacterium | reverse complement strand
TATGGAAGGTAAAAACAATAAAATGATTATAGTACCTTATGAAACAGCAGGAGCACTTGGAGCTTTGTCAAGCATTAAGAGCATCTTTGAAACATCACAAAGCGACCCACACAAATAATCTGTTTATTTCACCAATCGCATCGTAAAAGAGCCCATCATCTAACGTTACTCAATATTATTATTTACAAATATAGATTTAAAAGTTTATGCTTGCGAGTAAAGGGGGATTTATGATGCAAAAGCGTACACAGATGAATCGTTATTTGGCTTTGTTGATGGGAGTGTTAGTCTATAGGCCTTTTGGGCTTGAAGCGACAAGGTTGCGTTTTATTTTAGAAAACAATACAAAGTCAAATCTTTTTGCCTGCCTACGAGGGCATGACTGCGACCCGCTTCTGGAAGCAGAGATGCCACCAGGAACACGTGAAAATATTTTTTCTGAAAATTTTAGTAACGCAGAAAGAAACTTTGTTTTTAAACTACGAACAAATTCGGAAGAAACTTCTTATGAGGTTCGCGTCAACCCGGCAACAAAGACTATCGTGCTTTATCGAGCAGGTGTTGAAGCTGCAAGATCAAGCTATAACCCAGACAAGCGGTATCCGATCTTAATAACCATCGGCAAAGAGCTCGATGCTATTTTTGTTGATGACCCTCTGTACAAAAGGGAAACAACGGGCATGACTGTAGCCAATGAACGCGGGTACCGCCCGAGTCTTTATCTTGGCGATGGTGGCGAGCGTGAGCCGCGTCCAGATCAAAACAGATTTTGTAACAAAAAAAATGCGTGTCGCAAAGATATCAACGAACTTTCATCATATGCAGGAATATGTAACTATCAGGTACGTCCAGACAATCTTAACCCCTTTTGCAAAAGCCAGCACTGCAAGGCAACCCAACACAGATGTAAAAAATGTAAATAATCTGTCAATTAACTAAAAAGGGGCTGAATTCTCAGCCCCTTTTTGTATCTTAAAAAGATCTTTTGCTTTTCTTATAATTGAAAAAGCTGTTTAAGTTCACGACGTGCTGTTTCAGGCGCATCGGAACCATGAGTGGCATTATATGAAATGTTTTTACCAAACATTTTACGCATTGTGCCAACAGCAGCCTTTTCAGGATTAGTTGCTCCCATAAGATCCCGCCATTCTTGAATAGCATTATCCTTAGAAAGAGCCATAACCACTGCCGGTCCTGCAATCATATTATCAACCAATTCGCCAAAAAATGGACGCTCTTTATGAATTTCATAAAAATCCTGCGCCTCTTTTTCAGTAAAATGGACCTTCTTTAACGCAATAATTTCAAAACCATTACGCTCAATAAGTTCAATAATTGCACCAGTAGTGCCGCGCTCTTGTACAGCATGCGGTTTAATAATAGCACAGGTTTTTTCGATCATAGTAATTACCTCTTTACTCACGCGTCGTATTTTTGCGCGCTGCATGCTTTTCAAGTTCTAACTGGAACTGCGATTTGCCCTTAGGCACTTCTTGTTGTTTGCGTTGTGGCTGAACAGATTTTTCCTGTTTTTTACCACTACGCTTTTCACCCTGTTCTTCAGTATTATTAAGAGCTAAGCCTAGCTTATGCCCTTCTTGACTCACTTTAATTACTTTAAATTCCGCCACTTTGCCAACCTTCAACGAGTCAGCTTCTGCTTGAGGAAATTCAGAGATATGAACAAGCCCTTCAATTCCTGTTGGAAGTTTAACAAACGCACCAAAGTCAGTAATCTTAGTCACTTCACCCGAAACAACTGTGCCTACCGGATACTTTTGCTCGATGTTTTCCCACGGGTTTTCAGTCAACTGCTTAATACCAAGAGATATTTTCTTTTTTTGCTTATTAATATCAGTAATAATGGCCTCTACCTCGTCACCTCGCTTAAAGATGTCAGCAGGGTGCTTTACATGTTCAGTCCAAGAAAGATCTGAAATATGCACAAGTCCATCAACTCCAGGCATAAGCTGAACAAAAATTCCAAAGTCAGTAATATTACTTACCTTCCCGGTAATACGTTGCCCTATGGTAAACTGGTCTGCAATAGCTTCCCAAGGATTTTTTTCAAGCTGCTTAATACTCAAAGACATACGGCGGCTTTCTTTGTCAAGAGAAACAACCATCGCCTCTACCTCTTGACCAACCTTATAGTGCTTATGAAGATCAGTTATGCGATCCGTCCAGGAAATTTCTGAAATATGTACCAAGCCTTCAACACCTTTTGCAACTTCAATAAATAGGCCGTAATCGGTGATACTTGCAACATTTCCTTTAATTTTTTCACCAACCTTGATTTCTTCAGGTAGTTGTTCCCATGGATTGCCATTAAGCTGCTTCAAGCCCAAGGATATTTTTTCATGTTCTTTATCAAGAGTAAGAACTTTAGCCGTTACCGTATCGCCAATTTTTACCAATTCACTTGGATGCGCAATGCGACCCCAGGTCATATCAGTGATATGTAAGAGCCCATCAACCCCACCAATATCAATAAATACACCATAATTGGTAATATTTTTAACGACACCTTGAATAACTTGGCCAACAGAAAGTTCATCAAGAACCTTTTTACGTGATTCTGCGCGCTGTTCACCCAAGAACTTGCGTCGAGAAATAATAACGTTGCCACGCTTTTGATTGACTTTGATAATATAGGCAGTAATAGTTTGACCCACAAAGGTATCAAAATCTGCAACGCGCTGTACATCAACCTGTGAACCAGGCAAGAAAGCTGGCATGCCGATATCAACAGAAAGACCACCTTTAACTTTGTGAAGAACGGTACCTTCAACAGGTTTACCTTCTTCAAACATTTTCATAATAAGAGCCCAGGCTTTTTGTGTCTTTGCCTTTTCATAAGACAAGATCACGTTGCCATCAGCATTTTCTAACTCATCGATAATAACTTCAATCGGCGTACCAGGAGTTAATTTTTTGAGCTCATGCTCAGCAAACTCATAAGCTGGTATCAAACCATCTGATTTAAAACCAATATCAACAAGCACCCCATCACCACTTGTGCGCAACACAGTACCTTTAATAATTGAGCCTTGCTTATAAGTATCAAGGCTGCCCGCATATAAGGCTGCAAGCTCTTGTACCTGCTCATCGTTTAATGAGAACTCAACAGGCATAATAACGGCGTGTGCATAGGCAAATTGTTTGGGGTATATACGTTCTTTTGACATCAACTGCTCCATAATCGTCCATTTTTGCGGCAGTTTATGCAAAAATGGGTTAAGGGTTTTAATATATAGTAATACATTAAGTATAGAGGTTTTTAGTTTTTTTACAAAAAAGAAGAGGGTCCGTAGACCCCCTTACAATATCAATAAAAACAATGTTCTTTTATTTTGACTTATTTATTATTTAATCCAGCAAACTCAACAAGTTTTTCTTTTGAATAACGAAGATTTAACAGATTAATAAGCTGTTGTGCTTTATTTTTAATAGATGCGCATATCTCAGTCTTATTTGGACTATTTTTTTCAGTATATGCATCTAAGCAAATCAACTTATAGACCGTTTCATAAAAATCATCAATCATACGAATAGTGTCATTGTATTTAGCAAGTGGCAAGAAGCTTCTTAAATATACCCCAAAAACATAGAACGCATTATTCTTCTGTTTATTTATTTCAATACGATAGAGCCTTTTTGCTTCATTAAGCGGCGCTTTTTCGAGAGCAGTTGCAATATCTTTGAGCGGAGTGTCACGATAACTTTTCATCTCATTGATAAGATTTGTGACGGCCGCATCTAAACAGTGCGTATAATATCTATGGTACACCCAATACCCAACAGCACAAACAGCCAATCCACCACATACCTCTGGATATTTATCAACAATATTATAGCTCTGGAATGCAAGTGACTTGACTACAGATGACGTTTCTACAACAAAACCAAAGAGCTTAACACTGCTCGCGCACAAAAAATCATAAGCGGAACGCACATAATAAATAGATGGCTCTAATGTTTTTGCGATAGTTGAACGCATTACATCAAAAGCCCCATATGACACGTCTGCAAAAAATTTTGCCTGCGCTACGTATGCATTATACGATTCACCTACAGTTGATTTAGCCTGCTCAATCGAGCTTTCGATGAACTCAGCAGGTTTAATTAGTGCATAATCAAGAGCCTTTAGAGCATACGGAGTAACCAACTGAGTCCCTTGATCGATATAACCATTAAGCATTTCCATCGGCGGTTGCGATTTTTCAGCCGCACGCGTTAACCCAAACAACAGGAAT
>JAJZMR010000099.1:6295-6690 GCA_021847535.1 bacterium | reverse complement strand
CCACAAGTTCACCTGCAGCTGTGTCTGGAGATTATGCAACTGTCGCGCACTTTTTAAAGCTGCAACATGGGGATCAAGCTGCTGCACTGTACCGGCAATGGTCGATGCATAATTTTTTGTATAACTTACCGCATCATGCGATTTTATAAAGGCTTTATATCCGAAAAGCAGATCAAAAAGTCCCCCAGCATGCACGTCTGCCAAAAAGCCGGCAGTTACCGAATCCCAACCAATGCGTGCAGCGCAGCAGGGACCTATATTTTTGATACAATTGTCTAAAAATGCAGGAGCTATCGCCTCCCTTGTTTTAAACGCATGGCTTTCTAAAAAATAGACCATCGCAGAAAAAAGAGGGATGTCGATCAAAAATTCGCCACCCACCTGGAGCTCGTAAT
>JAJZMR010000099.1:3899-6285 GCA_021847535.1 bacterium | reverse complement strand
ATTATTACCAATCGGTTGTTTAAAAACTTCCTGTACCCGACTTGCCCGCTTGCCCGTCGGGAAGATCACGCCACCGCGTAACCGGAGCCCCCACCAGCTGTCAGTATGGTAAGTAACAAAACACTGGGTCACCAGGTCGCCAATACCAACCATCTTTTGACTACAAAAATTAATGCCCGCTGCAGTAAAAATAGTTTCAGCCTGAGCGGCGTAACAACCGACCACTTCATCAACATGCGTTCTGATAACCCGTGCTGGATAGACAGTCGTCTGGCCCCCAGGAACGGTCATTAAGGTCGGCACAACCCACCACTGCGCCTGATTCGCGCTGTTCATACTTAACGGCGTGTAATTAACGCCACCAGCAAATCGCTCCCGTGCAACAGAGCCCGTTTGCGAACCATCAGCGGCTAAAACGGGCGCTGTTGTTGCCAATGATTCTGCAAGAGCGTAGGGCATGCTTGGTAGACTCCCTGGTTGAGCGTATAAAACGGTGACCGGATTATTATTTGCATCGGTTGCATCAACATTAGAAAAGGTAACAGGAAGATTTACAAAATCACCGTCGGCATAAACGGTTAATGGATATTCCAGCCCGACACCGGTACAGCTATAGGGAAGTTTCGATAAAAAATCTAATCGGTAAGCAAAGGTCGTATAGCTCTGATCGCCCGAGGTAGTGACTACCTCCTGAAAAACAGAATCAAGCGGATTACCAAAAAAATTAATGCATCCAGGCGCACAGGGGCAAATTACTTGAGTTGTCTTTATATGAATCTGCTTGATCGGTAACTCTGCCAAAAATCCCCATGACCAGTGGTCATTGATTTTGTAAGAACCGTAATAGCCAATATCAATCCCTTGTTCATGATAGGTAAACCGTGGAGCAAAAAGCGCATTAACGCCCGATGGGTTATTAAAAAGATCTGATGGATAAAAGTTTGCTTTATTAAAAAAAATATCAGTAAGATCTGCACTACTTTTTTTCCCTGCGCAATCAAAACCCTTTTTTGCTGATGCGCCGGCGTAATACGCCCAGATGGTATTTGTTTTTTCATCGGTAACCAATGGATCATGAAATGCCTGGTACCGCCAATAGGTCTGCTGCGGCACAAAAACACGCGCAAACACCGGAGCGTGCACAAGCACCAACACCGCACAATAGAACTTATTCATGAGGTTAAGCTCCATATGGTTGCATCCTGAAACCTTAGAGCAGCTCCCGTTATTTGGTCAGCTAAAATGCTGGCACCTGGCTGCATAATCAATTGTGCCGAACCTTCAAAAATAATTGTATTCGGCATCTGCAAAGATAAAATATTCCACTGGCAACTTGTCTGTATAATAAGTTGCTGGCCACCCGTTGCCGTAAAGGTCAGGTTGCCTGCGTTGCCCGTGAGTGTTAAAGGACAGGTTGAAGAAATAATAAGATTTTGATCAAGAATGACCACCGTACCAGTTGGGTCAGTAACAGGCAGCGTTGCGGAACAGCCAAGTTGCGAAGCATAATAGGTCGTCACAGCGTAACAAAAGCTGCCAGAGAAAAAAAGAATTATACCACCAAAAAAAAATCGCACGAGTCACCTCTGATGAAAAGATTCATCATAACTCTACATTTTTATAAAAATAAAATGCAAGAAAAAAGTATCTCCTCAGTCTATGAGGTAGCTCATGGTTTATTTAGACACTATCGTCTCTTTCAGCGCATCGGCAAAAGTAACAAAATTCATATTTGCCGAACCAAAAACCCGGGCTGGACGGCCATTAATAGAAACCCATTTAACCAAGGCCCCACCCTTCAATATCTCCGTCATAGGTGATTGAAACTCTTTTGACGTATTCCAAAAAACAAAACTCGTATTTTTACAGGCAGCACCTGCCCCCGTTTGCCGCATATCATACCAAGGGATGAGCAATGTATAATCATCGACCGGAAAATCACGGGCCGGTATTTTTGGAATGGCATCATAATGTGACAAAGTGATGCTTTTTAAACAACAACCCTTGCCATCACGCGTTGCACTCTTTTTCGGACCAACGACAATCGAATCATCCGGGCAAACGGGCCCACCAAGATGGTGGAACGTTACTTTTACAGGAACATTGCCATAATTTGCTACCTCGCGTATATACCCGCTGATGGAAAGGGCACTCAAGCTCAATAAAAAGAATTTCTTATACAAGATGCCTATTATATTACCCTTAAACGAGTATCCCCAAAAATAAATGCTGCCAACAACCACAAATTAGTATTCAGTTTAATTTTAACAAAACTTAGAGCTCCAACCACCGGATGGGGTCAGAGGAAGTACATTAGTGGTAACACTACCACGACAAAATATTTACTGTACATTACAATAATTTACGAACCGATCTGCGGAACAAG
>JAJZMR010000099.1:3110-3889 GCA_021847535.1 bacterium | reverse complement strand
AGCTCAATAAAAAGAATTTCTTATACAACATATAGTAACCATTTTTTATTTTTTTACCTTTTTTTTAATGGCTTTTCCGCTGAGGCCTTCACCATACCTGGCCCGCCAACTACCTGAACATCTGTAACATGCATAACACCAAGACCAGATTGAGGGTCATTGAGTACAACTGCACCATCAGGCGTTAAAACAATTTTTAACTCCTGCACGCCAGTAACATGCCATATTTCAGCAACTTCTGTCCAAACCTTTTTTTCGGGGAACTTACGATATATTTTAAAAACAGTATCATCATTTTCAGGTTCAGCTAAGCATAAAAATTGAACCATTTTACCGGCGAAATCTCCTGAACTAAATAATACATTCCACCCAACCGTATCCTTGCCGCTTGGAACCTTGAGTGTTATAATTTTTGTTTTATTTATAGTAAAATTTTCAAATATTGGTAAATCAGATTCATTGAAAACACGTTCGTCGCCCACGGCATTCAGTTTTCCAATATCACAATTTACGACCGAATCTGTGTTTCCAACCCCACAAACATAAACAGCGCCTCTTACGCCACCTGCAGCAGAAAGCATAAATGGCGTCAATACAATTCCCAATAAGAAACCATACATTTTTTTTGCTTTACACCGTACCATGAAACCCACCTTTTAATTTTTAAAAATTAAAAGGTTTTGCCCAGGGCAAAAGAGTGACTTTCCTAGACAAAACCTTTTAATTATCTCCTGAACTTATTCCTAAGGACGAGCGACTTTAGTCGAAGAACGAGGACG
>JAJZMR010000099.1:0-3100 GCA_021847535.1 bacterium | reverse complement strand
CTATTACTTTGAGGATTTTCAAAAATAAGCTCACCTTTACCTGTCAGAAAACAATCAACAATTTCCGATGAAATTGGCTGAGTATTGGTGACAGTCGAAAACTCTCTCCAAACCTTATCACTTGGCATTTTGCGATAAAATATATACTTTTCAATACCAGCTTCGCTTTCATGCACAACGATAAATTTAATCGCTTTATTTCTAATTCGAGCATTAATGCTTGAATCAGTTAAGATGATTTCAAGGCCCGCCTTATCAGACATATGAGGAAAAGGTATAGTGATTTTTTGTGCTGTATCACTCATCCTAATAGTCTGAAATGAGACTAAAGACTCATCAAATACCCGCTCGTCACCTACAGCACTAATCCCACCACTTCCAAGACCAGAACCTGTTAAACCCGGCAACAAGCTCCCGTCGTCTCTGGCTTCTACGCCTTGGGAAGTCCCGGATCCCGTTTTGGTATTACTTAATTGGATGCTAGAATTATCTCCACTGCTCACTCCAACGCTATTCAATTCAATATTGGTCTCTGTATTAACCTTACCCGTTGCGCTTAACCACGCGGTCGCGCTCACACAACAGAGCGCTATGACAATTTTATAGATTTTTTCCATTTTTTCTCCTTATATAATTTAAACTACTACTTATTTTCAGTATGTATCTTTATTACTCTTCATTGCTCTTCACTGCTGGGCTCTCCACGGTTAGTTTAGTGATTGTGTCTGGCCAATGTTCCGCGCAAAAAACGGATCTGATTTCATCCATTCAGGATAATTAACAGGCTCATAGGGAACCACATCATCTTTATCTTTTGCAAAACAACATCTTTTTAACTCATCCCCAATTAAACCCTCACAATCAGGAAATGAAACTTCTTTATACGCCACATGGGAAAAACAGACGCCCGGCTTATTGGTTGCCACATATGGATGTTGTGTTTCCTTTTTCCGCTCATCTGTACTTCCCAACAGAGTCCGTGTGCCCCCCACCAGAAAAGCCTTGCCCAGCCGTGAAAGGGTCTCGCCCTGTTGCGCCTGCAGCAAGCTCAGGCTAACCAGGCTCATCAACATGATGGCAAGCCACGTAAAAAGCTTTATTTTTTCCATATCTATACCCTTATCATTTGGTTATTTTATAATCTATTCTATCTTCAAGATATTCAATATGAAAATAAAAAGTCAATAAAAATTTATATTGCAAATAAAAATTAAGGATTTTTCAGTTTATAAAGAAAATCATAGGCCTGCCGGGGCGACAAGTTGTCCATATCAAGGTCATCCAGCTGTTGTTTTATCTGCAGGGCATCGCTGGGCCCGGACAGATCGCTCCTGAAATAATCGCCTGCTACCTGGCCGTTTGGCGCCGGGTATGATACGCCATGGCTTGAAAAATGGCTCAAAAGAAGACGTGCCCGTTGTATTACCACCTCAGGCAGCTGCGCGGCAATTGCTACTTGGATGCCAAAACTTCCCTGGGCAACACCGGGCATAATTTTATGGAGTAACATAACTGAATCGCCAACCGGTTTGCTTGCAGCATGATAACAGGCAACCCCTGTCAGCGTACGTGCCAGATCTGTTAATTCATGGTAATGTGTAGCAAAAAGGCATAATGGGCGTGAAACCTCGTGCAGATATTCAACGATAGCTTGTGCAAGAGCAAGGCCATCATAGGTGCTTGTTCCTCGACCAACTTCATCCAAGATAACCAAACTCTTGTTGGTAGCTTCCTTACAAATAAGCGCGGTCTCTTCCATTTCAACAAGAAAGGTACTTTTGCCTTCAGCCAAATGGTCACCAGCACCGATCCGGGTAAATATCCGGTCAAAAAGGGGAACAACGGCCTTGCGCGCTGGAACAAATGACCCCATTTGCGCAAGAATAGCAATAAGCGCATTTTGTCGTAAATAGGTCGACTTGCCGCCCATATTCGGCCCGGTGATAATCCATGTTCTATGCCCCGGTTCAAGAGTGGTCTCATTAGGAACAAACGACTGCGCACCTGTGCCATCTGCCACGTGCATCCGCTGTTCAACTATCGGATGGCGCCCCTGTTGAATAGTAAAGGTACCATGATGCGTAAAGGATGGTCGATTCCACTGATAACAAGTAGCTGCATGGGCTAGTGCAACAAAAGCATCAAGCTCTGCAAGCATAACAGCTATTGTTCGCAACCCCGGCAAAAAAAATTCGAGGTCTCTGACAAAAGTAGCAAAAAAATTATGTTCCAATTCCTGACTCATACTTTCAGCCCGCATGATATCATATTCAAGATCTTTTAATTCCTGCGTGGTAAAACGGTCACGATTGGTTAATGATTGCATCTTTACATAATACGCAGGCGCCTGTTCTGCCGAGGCCTTGCCAATTTCAATGGCATATCCAGCTGCCTGTGAATAGCGAATTTTAAGCGTACCAATGCCACTTTTTTGTTGCTCTTTCCGTTCAAGCTCAAAAATAGCCTGCATGCCCTGTGTAGCAAGTTGTCGTAAACGGTCAAGCTCTCCATCATAACCAACCGCAATTTTGTAGGGCACCTGCGTATCACTATTGAGTGTCCGGGTGAGCAGCGTATAAGCCTGTGTCAGTAAATGCATATCAAAAGAGCCATAGCTGTGCAAACTCGGAATTTCTGCAAGGCTTTCTTTAAGAGCCGTATAATCACCAATAGACGCCTTGCGCAATACCATCCGCCCTAATGTTCGTTCAATATCACCGATTTTCTTTAAACTGGCACGAACAAGGGTACGATCAAAACTATTTTTTACAAAAAATTCTACGCGGTCCAACCGTTTTTCAATCAGCTGCTCATCGACCAGTGGTCGCAAAAGCCATTTTTTTAAAAGACGTGAACCCATCCCCGTGACAGCCTGGTCGATCACCTGAAAAAGAGTATGCGTTGCCGAACCATCATAACTATTATGAATCAATTCAAGATTTTTTTGCGTTGCAGCATCAAGTTGTAAAAAATTGTCTGGCTGATACCGCAATAACGTCTTTTGCGTTGCAAAAGAATAGGGCGCATGTTTTTTAATATAGCCACCCAGGAGCGCCAAAACGCTTCTATTGGCCAACTCAAGAGAATCTCCCTGACCTGC
>JAJZMR010000094.1 GCA_021847535.1 bacterium | reverse complement strand
TGCCTATCGTTATTCATGGGGTAACCGGATCAGGCAAGACAGAAATTTATAAAAAAATCGCACAAAAATGTATTGCGCAAAAAAAAATCGTACTACTACTTTTACCAGAAGTTTCTCTTGCTGTACGATTTACGCAACTTTTTAAACTTTTTTTCGAGGAGCAAACCCCTGTCTTTGGTTTTCATTCAGCAACAAGTAAGCAGGAAAAACGGGCGCTTTGGCAGCACCTTTATACAGAACAGCCTGCAGTTATCATCGGTGTGCACTTGCCCCTTCTTTTGCCGATTCCACAACTTGGAGCGATCATCATCGACGAAGAACATGACGTTGGGTATCAAGAAAAAAAAATTCCGCGTATTCATACAAAAGAGGCTGCATTATTGCGTGCACAGCTTACGAAAGTACCAGTAATACTCGGGTCGGCAACGCCGAGTTTAAACTCTTTATATAATGTTGAACATAAAGGCTGGAGGTTGCTTGAATTAAAAGAGCGATTTAAAGGTGCATTTCCGGCAATCAAGGTTGTGCAACTTGATAAAAAAAATAAGCATAACTTTTGGATCAGTAAAGAACTTGAAGAAAATATACGCGACCGAATTAAGAAAAAAGAGCAAACGATCATTTTTTTAAATAGACGGGGATATAGTTTTTTTGTGCAATGCTTAGGTTGCGATTATGTCTTTACCTGTAACAAGTGTTCAGTGAGTCTTACTTATCATGAACCAATGCAGCTTATGTGCCACTATTGTGGGCTTCAAAAAAATTTACCGCCGACATGCCCCGACTGCAAAGAACCTGAAAAGCATTTTTTAAAAAAGGGCATTGGAACACAACAAGTGGTCACTTTATTGCAAAAATTATTTCCCCATGCGTGCATAGCCCGTGCCGACCTTGATAGCACCGTTAATAAAAAAAAATGGCAACAAATTGTTGATGATATGCAAACAGGAAATATCGATATATTGGTCGGAACACAAACAATCACAAAAGGGTACCACTTTCCTCGTGTTACCTTAGTAGGTATTATCTGGGCAGATAGTAATATACACTTTCCTTTTTATGCATCAGCAGAGACAACGCTCGCACAAATCATTCAAGTCGCGGGTCGCGCAGGAAGAGAAACCGAAAATGGCCTTGTCATTGTGCAAACAATGGCCCCTCATCCTATTTTTTCTTATATCAATGAACAGGATTATCTTAAATTTTATGCATATGAAAGCGCTTATCGTAAAGAATTACGTTACCCGCCCTATGTTCGCTTTGCAGAAATAGAATTTCGCCATGAAAATGAAGACATTGTTGCGCATGATGCTCTTTTTTGCGCCGAATTTATTCAAAAACTTATGTGCGATCATGGTAATTTTGTTTTGTTGGGTCCGGCAAAACCGCCAGTCTATAAGATTCAAAATGTTTTCATGCAAAAACTTTATATCAAAAGCCCGGCTATGCAGGATATTATATATGCATACCAACAGATCGATAAACTTACCTTACGGAGTAAGCATTTTTTCACCCCTAATCCACTTGCTTAAGTTCTCATCATTTTATAAAAAAATATTTTTTGTAATGGGTAAGCTCAGCGATAGATTCATGAATGTCGTCAAGCGCACGATGCTTTTTACTTTTAACAAAATTTTTTTGTGGACTTTCTGGATACCAGTTTTGTATAAGTACTTTGATCGTTGAAACATCGATAAGTCTATAATTAAAAAGTGCATCAACTTTGGGCATATATTTTTTCAAAAAAATTTTATCCTGATAAATACTATTACCTGCTAGATACATTTTTTCAGAATTACAAAATGGTTTAAGCACCTCATAAACCATATCTTCTACCTTTGCAAGACTGGTAGTTGAATGTTTAACCGCCTGTAAAAGGCCCGATTGCGTATGATGTTCTTTAACCCACGCATTCATGGACGGGATACCCTCTGGCGTATAGTGAATAACTGCACTCATGCCATCATGTAAAATTTTGTTATTAAAGTCCGTCACCAAAAAGGCAATTTCAAGAATTATATCAACCGATGCATCAAGCCCTGTCATCTCAAGATCAAGCCAACAGATGCGCGATTCCTTGTGCGGTATTAAATTGTACATAAAGCTCCTTTTTTTGCTTCTTTAAAAAAGATAAATATAGTAAACTTTTATTGAAAAATTTCCCTTTAATAAGCATGTAGTTTACTCGTATGACAAAAATTTCAGTTGGTGTCTTAATGGGCGGCATGTCGCTCGAAAAAGAAGTATCGTTTAATTCTGGTAGAACTATCTGTGACCATTTAGATAATAAACTTTACCATGTTGTCCCCCTTTTTCAAAGCGGCGATGGCAAACTGTATCAGCTTCCCGCAAAATTTCTCTGTCGAGGAAAAATTAGCGATTTCGAGCACCGTTTACCAAGCGAGGCGCAGCAGATTTTTTGGGAAGACTTAAAGCAACTTGTCGATATAGTATTTATTGCCCAGCATGGCCGTTATGGTGAAGATGGCAGCATACAGGGCATGCTTGAAATACTTAAAATACCGTACGTCGGGTCTCACGTATTTGCAAGTGCTCTTGGCATGGATAAATATATACAGAAGACTTTTTTGGCAATGCACGGTATAAAAACAGCACATGGTTTTTTAATTGAACCTGACCAGATAACACATCTGCATGAGACTATAATAGCCCGACAAAAACTCACCTATCCGCTTGTGGTTAAACCAATACATGAAGGCTCTAGCTTTGGCGTACAGATAGTCAAAGAGTTTTCTGCGCTTAAAGATGCGGTATCTGCCGCAACTCATATATTTTCCGAACAACCGCAACCAGTACTCATCGAAGAAAAAATAGAGGGAATGGAGTTTAGTTGCATTGTTTTACAAGATCCACAAACCATGGACTGGAGTGCTCTTTCTGTGACAGAAATAGTATCTCAATCAAATGATGCAATTTTTGATTATACGCAAAAATATATGCCTGGACGTGCAGTTAAATGGACCCCAGCCCGCGCTTCCGCGCAAGATCTTATGGCGATTGAAAAAACTGCCATCGCTACAGCACAAGCTTTAGATTTTTCAACCATCGCGCGCATTGACGGTTTTTTGACTGCCGATTCTGATATCATTATCATTGACCCAAATTCTTTATGCGGACTTGCACCTTCAAGCTTTGCATTCGTGCAGGCAGCACAAAAAAATATGAACCATAGTCAATTTATTAACAAGTTGATTCAAGCAGAATTATCTAATCGGGATACTCTTAAAAAGTCATTCCATGCACCAGCACACAAAAGCTGTGCCTTCATACTAGAACCGGTAAAAAAAGTTATTGCCGTTGTTTTGGGTGGCGCAAGTAATGAACGGGAGATATCTCTTGAATCGGGCAGGAATGTTATATATAAGCTTGCTGCACGTGGATATCAAGCGGTCCCGCTTTTTTTAAATAAAGATTTTGCATTTTTTATGCTCAATGATGAACAGCTCGTACTTAACTCTGTCGTTGAAATTGAAAATTCATTAAAGCCTGATCAAATTTGGACACTTAAAGACATTGAGCAACATGCTGACTTTGTCTTTATAGCACTACATGGTGGGGTAGGTGAAAATGGGTGCTTGCAAGGTGCACTTGAGTTGCTCAGGGTGCCTTATAACGGCTCTGGCATTTTGGCAAGCGCTTTATGTATGGATAAATACAAGACAACTGAATTTCTTAAAGCATCTGGGTTTAGTACGCCGAAAAATATACTTGTTGATCTGAACGATATCCAAAGAGCTATCGATACTTTTGATTCTTCGGCTATCACCCTGCCGCTTATTATTAAACCACACAATGATGGATGCAGTACTGGCGTTACTAAAATTGAGGATCTTGAGCATATGCGCCAGACCCTTGCATTATTTAAAAAGCAAGGATTGGCCTATGCACTTATAGAAGAATATATTCAGGGCATGGAACTAACCGTGGGGGTTTTTGGTAACGAAACAGCTCATGCTTTACCGGCAAGCGCGGTAATTTCACGCCACGCAATTTTATCAATTGAAGAAAAATTCTTACCCGGAGCGGGAGAAAACCAAACCCCAGCACCTTTGGAAGAATCGGCAGCAAAATTTGTCCAAAACACCATTGAGCAGGTGTATAAAGTTGTCGGCTGCACGGGCTATGCGCGTATTGATTGCTTTTACCAATCGGCTCAAACAAGCCCGACCGGAACTGAGAAGCTTGTTATCTTAGAGATAAATACGCTTCCTGGGCTTACACCAGCAACGGTTATATTTCATCAGGCAGCTGAAATTGGCATGAATCCGGGAGATTTTTTAGAAAAAATTATTGAGCTTGGTTTTGAAAAACATCGATACAAAAAGATAGGGTCGGCGACTGAAGCACTTGAAAGTGCGCATGTTGCGGCCCTATAATTATTTTTTTATTTTTTTATTTTTTTTGAAATATAGATAGCTTTTAATACCGAAAAATTATAGTCGATGCTATCTTTTCATAAAAACCCAACTGATCATAAAATTCACGGTTCGCATCAGTCAATAATTCAATAGTCCTATTTAATTCAACGTTAACATCGATATCTATTTCACTTTTAGTTTGTATATTTTGTATAACATGCCAAACATCACTTTTGCAGCGCTCTAGATCGCTTTTTATCAGCGGGTCCTTAGGACTCGCACAGTAATTCAAAATAAATGAATTCATTTTTGCTATTTTTATAAAATAATTTTCTTCATCTTTGTCTAAAGCTTCTTTTTGCTGCATGTATTTTAAAATGTGCAATTCTTTTTCAGCTTTTTCAATATGGGGTCGCATGAGCTGTAAATATTGCTCATCTTTCATGCGGTCGCCTTTAAAAGCGCAAATATTTTTTTCAAATTTTTTGCGCGCATCAAGATAAGAAATTGCAGACAATCGTGTGAATATCCCAACAAAAAGACCACATATCAAGAGCGTCGCTATACCACTTATTTTCATAATAACTCCTTAATTTATAATAAGCATTATTTTTATGCCTAATCCTATAGAATACCAAGATATATATAGAATACCAAGATATATATTTTTGTCTATTATTCAAAATTGTAATTTTTTAAAATAGCAGCAGCATGAAAGGATTAATTGAGCGGCGAAATTTTTACAGATCCCAATGCATCAACTATTGCTATAAATCTCATAAACCCATCACGACTGGATGGCCACGCTACCACAGGCACGGCGCCATCACGCAAAGCAACCTCTTGTCCCCTGTCACGAGCGATAATAACTCCACGCTCATCACACCATAAGAAAAATTTACCCTGCATTGTTTCAATAACATATGCATCGCTTGGAATCTGCGCGCGATCCAAAACAAAATTAAATAGATCAATCGTATGAAAAGGAAACGTCGCCAAACACCGTGCACTTTTACGTGCACCAATCTTTATACTATCCTTTCCCAACGTTGCACTGATTGAAGCGGACGAATCATTTACAATTTTAACTAAAGTGGACGATTGCGCTGCAGCCATGAAAACAGCAGCAGAAAAAGCAAAAAACAAGAAGACATTTTTAAAAATATTCATAATACTCAAGATAGAATTTTTAATTTTTTTATAAAATTATATTATAATTCTATTGTATCATTTTAGGCTATTTTTGCAAGCAGCAGGCTCCTTAAGACGACGGTTAAAGCGTTTTTGCAAGCATTTGAAGTGCTTTGCGTAGCATGCTATCAAAGTTTAATGTGGCAAGATTTTCAACGGAACGCAATTGCTCGCACACATAGGCTATCTCAGGGCGCGAATAGCCAAGTGAAATAAGGGCGTCTGAAAGATCTTTGGCGTGTGCTGCCAACCCTTGCAGTGATTCTCTTGGGGTTAGTGCTGTAATTTTTTCAGCCTTTTCTTTCAAGTGTAGCACAAGCATTTCAGCCTTTTTACGCCCAATGCCGTTGACGGAGCTCAAAAGAGCAATATTTCCGCTGATCAGTGCATCTATCAACACCTGAACTGAAAAGCCTTCAATAAGTGCCAAGGCCATACGTGGGCCTATCCCTGAAACGCTTATAAGCAGGCAAAAAAGATCCCGTTGAGCAGCATGGGCAAAACCGAAGAGGGCGGGCCCGTTTTCTTGACTCCAATGCATGTATACATGCAACTCAACTTCATCGCCTGCAATCAAGATATTTGTTGGAACATGTACATGAAATCCGATACCCTGGACAACTAATACAACTGTGTCATTTTGGCGATTTAAAATAATTCCCTTAAGATACTGTATCATACTAATCCTTATAGTTTCTTAAAAAAGTATATATAACATATGCAGGTTTGTATTGACAAATATAGAGCATATGGTACCTTTCTTACTATGCACGCAGCAGAAAATAACCCGTTGCGGGAATAGCTCAGTTGGTAGAGCGTTGCCTTGCCAAGGCAAAGGTCGCGGGTTCGAATCCCGTTTCCCGCTCCATAAATCTTTATATTTATATATCACCGTGTTATCCTTTTATTCATTTTATTTTATTACCCTCAGGTAATTTTTCAAAGGTACATACATGAAATCAATTATTCAAGAAGCATCATCGATTGCAAAAGCAGTTGAAGAAGGTTGGATTAAAGCTCAAAAACCGCAAGAGTTCTCGGTAAAAATACTTGAGCAAGCAGAAAAAAATTTTATTGGATTTACAACAAAATCTGCCAAAATAGCTATCTTTTTTAGCGAAGCATTGCCTGCAAAGATCCCAGAAAAACAAAGGCCTCATCAAAAAAATACTCCGCCACAACAACAGTCAAAGCCTGTCGTAAACAAACAGCAGCCAACAGGAACTGCTCGTCCTGCTCAGCAACAAGATAAGTATCTTGCTGATAAATCAAAAAATAACAACGTTGCTCTGCAGCCTACAGAAACGA
>JAJZMR010000040.1 GCA_021847535.1 bacterium | reverse complement strand
AAGAAAGGTTAACACATTATACATAACGCCACCGCGCGACAAATCAGTTGCAAGAGATGTAAATGCCTCCCATCCAAATCTATTTCCAATAAGACCAAATATAAATTGCGGAATACCCACAATGGTCGAGGCAAAAATCGCTGGCATCACACCAACATTATTAATCTTAAAGGGAATATAAGTACTTTGTCCACCATAAACACGCTGTCCAATAACCCGTCGAGCATAATGAACCGGTATTTTGCGCTCCCCCTTTTCCAAATAAACAATCGCCGCTGCAACTGCCATGAAAAAAACAAGAATCGCACAAGCAACGAGCAATGAAATATTCCCTGAACGAACCTGCACAATAGTTTTAAAAAGATCTTGCGGAAAAGCCGAAACTATCCCTGCAAAAATCAACATCGAACTCCCATTGCCAAGGCCATAAAGAGAAATTTGCTCACCCAGCCACATAACAAGCATAGCGCCGGTAGTAAGACAAAGTATAAAAAATAATTTAAATCCTATACCAGGCGTTAAAATTAAATTGTACGTTGCAAGGTAGGTGAGCAAACCAGAACTATATACTATTCCTAAAATAAGCGTTAAATACCGAGTATACTGATTAATAATTCGTCGCCCATATTCACCTTCTTTGGAAAGTACTTCCAATTGAGGGATAGCCATAGAGGCAAATTGCATCACAAGCGAAGCGACGATATAAGGACTAATACCTAATGCAAAAAGAGCACTTTGTTGCAGCGCACCCCCAGAAAAAGTATTTAAATAACTTAAAAATCCTCCTACAAATGATGATTTCATAGCCTGTGCAAGAAGATCAATATTGATTCCTGACACGGGTATAAAAACACCAATTCGATAAATGATGAGCACCATCAATGTAAAAAACAATTTACGACTTAACTCAGGAATTTTAAAAATATTCCAAAAATTATTAAACAGTACCACAGTATTACTTCTCCTTATTTATCTACATGACGTAGCTGCACCTGTCCACCAGCCTGTACAATTTTTTCATGGGCAGATTTGCTTACAGAATCGACATGCAACATTAATTTTTTATCGATTTCTCCAGACGATAAAACCTTAATCAACGAACCCTTGCGACCTTTAATAAGACCCTTTTCAATCAATGCGTCTCGATTAACAAGCGCATTATTTTCAAAAGCTTCATAAATATCAGCAAGCTGCACAATTTCAATCATTGTTTGAAAACGATCATTATTGAAGCCTCGCTTTGGAAGTCGACGAGTTAAAGGCATTTGTCCACCTTCAAACAATATACCCAAATTCGCGCCCGAACGGCCCTTCTGGCCCTTATTACCACGACCAGATGTGCCGCCTCGACTACCACCACGCCCGATACGTTTTCTTGATTTTCCAGAAGAAGTTAAATTATGCAACATGAGTAGATTCCCCTTTGGTAATAGCAGCTACAGTTTTGCCACGAAGCTTGGCAATATGATGTACACTACGACATTTTGCAAGAGCGTTTAACGTAGCCTTAACAACATTCTGCGGTGAACGAGATGGTCCAAGCGTTTTAGCAAGAACATCCTTCACGCCCAAGGCCAACATAACAGCTCGAACAGATTTGCCCGCAATAAGCCCTGTGCCTTTATAAGCAGAACGCAATAAAACATTCGTTGCACCATGATGACCTTGAACATCATAAGGCAAAGTATTTTCGCGGACTGAAATAGCGATTAAATTTTTACGCGCTAAGGCAGTAGCTTTTGAAATAGCTGCAGAGACTTCTCGGCCTTTTCCTTGGCCACACCCAACAGCACCTTGTTGATCGCCTGAAACAACAAATGCTGAAAAGGAAAATCTCTTTCCACCCTTGGTCACTTTTGTAACACGTCGAACACTTACAACGGTATCGACAAATTGAATTTCTGACATTTGTAAATCCTTATTATGCATTATACTTTAAGGCCGCCAGCACGAAGTCCTTCTGCCAACGATTTAACGCGACCATGGAATAAAAAAGGACCACGATCAAAAGCTGCCTCTTTAACACCACCAACAACCGCTTTTTTTGCCAATTCAAGACCAACACGATGAGCGATATCTTTTTTGGTACCTTTACCATCTATCAATTGTAAAGATGATGAACTAAATAATGTTTTTTGCTGTGTATCATCAATTAACTGCGCATATATGTGTTGCGCACTTCTAAAAACTGATACTCTTGGCAATGCTGTCGATACACGGGATCGCACACGCAATGTACGACGCCGTACCCTATTTTTTACTTTTCTTAAAATAGACACGTTATTACTCCAATAAATTTTGCTGAATATTAACCATAGAACTATGCAGACTTAGCCTTACCAGCCTTACGCCTAATGACTTCATGTGTGTACTGAATACCAGTACCTTTATATGGTTCAGGCTTACGCAATGCTCTAATTTGACTGCATACAAGCCCCAAAGCCTCTTTGTCAGAAGAACGACAAGTTAATAGTTGGCCCGTTTTGTCAATTTCAACAGTAACCTGCGCAGGAAGCTCAAAGTCAATTTTATGACTATAGCCCAAAGAAAATTGCAATTTAGACCCCTGAACAGCAGCTTTATAACCCAATCCTATAATACGAACTTGCTTATCAAATCCAGTTTGAGCTCCGATAATTTTATTTGCAAGAAGAGCTCTGTGTAGACCCCAAACACGGTTCGTATCAGCAGTTTTTCTTGCAGCCTTCAAAACCACACGACCATCAACAATTTCAGCTTTTAATAAATCGGGCAATGTGTGAACACCTGCCATTTTTTTACCCTTAAATGAAATATCATTACCCTGAATTTCTACAGTAAGACCTGATATATCAATGGGCTTTCTACCTATCTTTGACATAACCCACCCTTTACCAAACGGTACAAATTACTTCACCACCAACAGTAAGCTCTCGAGCTTTTTTGTTGGTTATCACGCCACGCGGGGTCGTTATAATGGCAATCCCAAGCCCGCCAACAACTGGCTCTAGAGAGGAAACGCCTTTATAAACACGTCTTCCTGGCTTGCTTACCCGAGTAATTTCGTGAATTGCTGATTCACCATCAACATATTTAAGCACAACCTTAAGACTTTTATGAGCCCCTTCACCTTCGATCAGAAAGTCCCAAATATATCCTTCGTCTTTTAAGATTGAGGCTATTTGGTACTTGAGATTCGAATAGGGCGCCTTTACATCAGGCAATGACGCCATGATACCATTACGAATAATGGTTAAAAAATTACCGACTATATCTATTGACATCGACTATCCTTATAACAGTTTACCAACTATTGATTTACCAACTTGCTTTCTTCACACCTGGCAATACACCATTTGATGCAAATTCTCTAAAACACAACCGAGAAAGTTTAAAAAAACCGATATAACCACGAGGTCTTCCTGAAAGCTCACAGCGATTTCTCACGCGTGTCGCGCTAGAACTTCTTGGCAAGCGAGCTAATTTTTTTTGAGCTTTTAATTTTTCTTCATAGGTTGCATGAGGACTTTGAACTACCGCTACTAATTTTTTACGCTGTTCTGCATAATGAGCGACAAGCTCTTTCTTTTTGTTATTGCTTACAATTAATGCTTTTCTTGCCATAGGTATCTTCTATCCTTGCTATTTCTTTTTAAAGGGCATGCCAAATTGTTTCAACAAAGCAATTCCCTCTTCATCATTACGCGCGGATGTATGAATAGTAATATTCATTCCGTGCGCTTTTTCAATGCCATTGTCTTCAGCCTCAGGGAAAATGATCCATTCTTTGATGCCAAGATTGTAATTGCCCCGACCGTCAAGTTTTCTAGATACTCCCTGAAAATCTCTTACTCGCGGAAGCGCCAGATTTACAAGTTCGTCTAAAAATTCATACATTTTTTTATTACGCAAGGTTACACATGCACCAATCTTCATCCCCTCGCGAATTTTAAAACCTGCAATAGATTTTTTACATTCCGTTTCGATGGGCGCCTGCTTGGTGATCCATGCCAATTTCTTTTTAACCTTTTGCAATTCCTTGCTGTCAGTGACCGCTTCCTTTACCCCAACATTTACAACAATCTTATTAATTCTAGGAACTTCCATGATATTTTTAAGATTAAGTTCTTTTTGAAGCGCAGGACGAATATTTTTTTCATATTCATGCTTTAAGCGTATTACCGAACCTGAATTTATTTTTTTTGATTCCATAATTTTACTCGCTTATAAAACTTCATTCGAACGCACCGCAAGACGTTCTTTGTGGCCATTTTCTAATTGTCTAAACTTAACGCGTGTCGGCTTACCTGTCGACGGAGAAACGGGCATAACATTAGAGATATTGACGAAACCCTCTTCTTTTTTAATAGAAGAAACTTCGCCTTCACGCTTGGCCTTAACATGACGAATAACGAGCGCGATACCACGAACTTTAACGCGATTGTGCTTAAGGTCAAGCTCTACAATCTGTCCAGTTTTTCCCTTATCTTTACCAGTCATAACCATCACTGTGTCATTTTTTTTAATGCGAAACATAATTTTCCTTACACAACTTCAGGGGCTAACGATAATATCTTAGAAAACTTTTCTTTGCCCTTTAAACGCAATTCCCGGGCAATCGGACCAAAGATACGAGTGCCGACCGGCGTTGCGTCATCCACTGACTTAATAATAACGCCCGCGTTTTCACCGAAAGATATATAACTTCCATCCGCACGACGAAATTCTTTTTTCGTTCGCACGATAACTGCCGTTACTTTATCGCTTTTTTTAACTTGAGCACCTGGCGTAGCTTCTTTTACCGCACAAATAACGATATCGCCCAAAACAGCATCTCTTTTCCCCGTGCTTCCAACAAGATGAAAAACTAACATCTCTTTAGCACCAGAATTGTCAGCTACTTTTAAATAAGTTTCTTTTTGGATAGTTGACATACAATTTCCTTATTTATTCACAATATGCGCTAAGTACATATACTTAGTCTTTGAAACAGGACGCCCTTGATAAATTTCAACATTATCTCCTAAATTGGCGCGTTGTTCCTCATCATGAACTTTATATTTTTTTATAGAACGCATTACCTTAGCAAGCCGTGGATGCATGAAAGTTCTTTCCACTTCTACAACAATGGTTTTTTCCATTTTTGTAGATACAACTTTGCCACGTAAAAGCGTTTTGTTTTCTTTTTTATCAGTTATCATAATGTTACGCTTGATTTTTTTGATTTAAATACGTCAATCCCTGCGCAATAGCAGACTTCAGCTTTCTTTTATGGGAAGCGAAAGATTTTATATGGCTCGTGGTCGCTTTCAGACGCAACTGAAAAAGTTCTCGTCTCATCTCATTGACTACAGCATGCAATTGATCAGGACTCATATTTTTCAGCTCTTGAGATAATGCTTTATTGTTTTTCATGAAACGATACCTCCATCGCCTAATTCAGAATACCCCTCTACAGCAGCATGTAGATCCTGAGAACGTTTTACAATTTTAGTTTTCATAGGAAGCTTATACTGCGCTTGCTTGAGAACCTCTTTTGCCTCCACTTCAGTAAGTCCTGCAATTTCACAAATAATGCGATCACGCTTTACCACGCTCACCCAAAATTCTACGTTGCCCTTACCTTTACCCATACGTGTTTCAGCAGGCTTTTTTGAAACTGGCTTATCAGGAAACACACGCAAAAACATTTTTCCCACCTTTTTGAGTCGGCGAGAAATCGTTACGCGCATGGCTTCGATTTGAGAAGCCGTAAGCCAGACCGGTTCAAGTGCTTGAAGACCATAGTCTCCAAACATAACATCACGAGCACCCTTGGATCGACCTTTTCGAGTACCGCGTTGAACTTTTCTAAATTTTATTTTTTTTGGCATTAACATAAAATATCCTTGCTTAAACTACGGGGTATTCACCTTTACAGATCCAAACTTTAACACCAATAATACCATAAGTAGTTAAGGCTTGTGCTGTTCCGTAATCGATGTCTGCACGTAATGTATGCAGCGGGGAAGAACCAATTCTAATCCATTCATCACGAGCAATTTCCGCACCACCAAGGCGACCTGCTACACGTATTTTAACACCCTTAGCACCACTACGTAAGGCTGACGATGCAGCTTTTTTCATAACCTTTTTAAAACTTGCACGTTTTTCAAGATCTTCGGCTATCTTTTTAGCAACAACATGCGCATCAAGCTCAGGAACTTTGATTTCTTGAACAGAAACCTCAACATTATCACGTTTCAAAAGACGAGCCAAGCCCCTGCGTAGGTTATCAATCTCTTGACCCTTTTTCCCAATAACAACACCAGGACGAGCAGCATGAATAATAACCTTAAAACTACTGCCTGTTTTTTCAATTTCGCAACGAGAAATATCTGCATCAGGAAGAGCTTTTTCTAAGTATTGACGTACAGCCAAATCCTCAAAAAAGAAATTCGCATATGAATCACGTGCAAACCAGCGCGAATCCCATGTACGATAAACACCTATTCTAAACCCTATCGGGTTAACCTTTTGTCCCACATTAAGCCTCTTTAGCTTCTAAAACAATCTTCATATGACACAACCGTCTGCGTTGAGGATTAGCACGACCTTGAGCGCCAGGTTTAAAATAGCGATGTATCGGTCCCTGATCAACACAAATCTCTTTAATAAAAAGATTTTCCGGTTCAATATTTTTAAGATTCTTTGCATTCGCAAGCACCGAATCAAGCACTTTTTTCACAACTTCTGAACGCTGTGATCGAAAAGTACGCAACCAATTGATAGCATATCGAGCGTTTTTACCACGCACAACATCCACCAAAGGACGTAATTTGTAGGGCGAATACGAAAGATAGCGAGCTTTTGCTGTAAATTCCATTATTTATACCTTATTATGTTCTATGTATCAGTGTATATAAATTACTTCTTTTCAGCAACTGCGGCCTTACGCTGGCCACTATGCAGTCTAAACGTTCTGGTCGGCGCAAATTCACCCAATTTGTGACCAACCATATTTTCTGTAACATACACTGAAACA
>JAJZMR010000065.1 GCA_021847535.1 bacterium | reverse complement strand
GGTAGATACTGATGCTGGCATACGTCTTCGCCATGTTTTCTGCGCGCAAAAAATAGCAAAAATTAATCAATATAAGCGTACACAAGGCAATAAAAGCTATGAAATATATGAAGCCATTTTAATGGCTAAATCTGAAAACGCTGAATGGCATGTTGTTGCTTTATCTTATAGTGAGGGCAATAAACTTCTTAAATGGGTGAATATATCATCTTCTACAAAAAGTATAATGCTCGATGACGATTTTTATTTTAATTACCTTTGTGAAATGTATAATAAAAAAAACTGAGAATATCTTTTTAGTCAGAGCGTATTGTACATAATTGTTAGGCGATTATTTTGTCTCCTGTTTTGGAGCCGATATAAGCAAGCCAACAAACACCTGCAAAAGTCATGGTAAGCCCCATTTTGGCGTAAAAGATTTTACGAGAGAGATCAATTCTACTTTCTTTATCGAATTGCTCTATGAATTGCTCTTTTGTGAATTGATCTTCTGCTGAGCTCAAACTCGCCAAGCGACAAATAATTGGTTCTTGGTTAGCACCCGGACGCAGGGTTATATATTGGCGCCCGAAAGCTTGAATAGGCTTCTTAGTTGGATCATCATAAAAGGGTTTTTTTGCTTTTTCGTATGCCGTCAGGACCTTTTTTTTGTTTTTGCATGCTCTTTTGGCCCCTGAAGAATTTTTTTTGCATTATAAAAACTTGTTGAGAGCCCGATTGCGGTAACTGCATACGCCATCCACCCATCAGAGATAGTCGGTATAGGCATTGAATAGGCCCCAGGAGCAACAAATAATGTTATGAGCGCCAATAAAAGATATTTTTTCATATTATGAGTTCGACAGTGAGTCCTGGGCGCCATTGATGAGTGAATTATTACTCCTAGCGAATTCCTTTTCAAAAAAGAACTTATCAATTTCAATCGATAAAATTAATGAATTGTATGATCAGATTATTGCTATTAGACTTGATTTTCACCAGCATCTTGAGCCTATTGATTCTCCTGGAGTTCGTGGTAATAAAAAAAATCGGCCAGGATATAATTTACTTCTGCGATTACTCGATTTTAAGACAGAAACACTCAAGTTTCTAATCGATCCATCTGTTCATTTTACCAATAATCAAGCTGAGCAAGACTTACGCATGATGAAGGTTAAACAGAAGGTTTCTAGCTGTTTCAGAACTCTCTCGGGGGCATCGGATAAGCTCTAATAAAACAGATTTCTCAACATAAAACGGATTCAGCGGCAAAAGACTTGAATTAATATTATCAATATAGTATCTTTCCTGGGGTAGAAAACGAATGTTTCTATCGCCAAGAAATAATACGTATCTATAACAAGAACAAGGAGCTTGTTTATGAAGCAACTCATATGCACACTTTTTATCTGTACATCACTTGCCCTTAAAGCGCAAGAAGGAGCCCCTACCTCTATCAATTCTGATGGGTTCAGACAAACTAGCAAAGCTGAGAAAAAGAAACTTAGAAAATTAGCGCGTAAAGCTAGCGAAAAAAAAAATGAGGATGTAGAAGAGTTACAGCAAGCGCGTTATACCGATCGACTCAACTGTCAAGAAGAATTTGTAGTGGTACCCGGATCACAAGATGAAATCAATAATATTGTTGCCAATTACAAAAAAAATCTTGAGCAAGCACACAAAAAAATGGTTGCGGAAAAACAAAAAGAATGTTTTTTATTAAAAAAAACTGAACAAGAAAATCAGGCTATTAAAGAGCAAACAACAATTTTAAACGCAAGAAGAAATTCACTCGCAGCGCTTTTAAAACAACAAGAGAGCATGATTGATAATCTTAAAAACAATGAAACATCGCTAGAACAAACAAGCGCAAAGCTTAATGAATTAACAAAACAACAGGAAGAAAAATTAACTCTATTGAGCCAATTAAAAAATGAACAAGATATCGTTGCAAAAAATATTGCCGCGCTGAAAGTGGTAGTGGCACTTTCAGCGAATGGTAACAAATAATCGCGGACATCATAAAAACAAATAATAAAACAATACTTGAATTACTGCGCTAAATGTAGTAGCTTATCGCTGGTAGAGCAAGAAGTTTTTTACACCGAAAAATCTTATTATCTATATAAGGAGTATTTTTATGAAGTACCTATCTTTAGCGCTTCTTTTGAGTATACCACTGGCTATACGCTGTCAAGAAAGTAATCCACTTCTCTGCTCAACGATTGCGCTCGCTCTTGATAAAGACCGTGCAACCATCAATATCAACAAGCTTATCGAAAATCCTGACAAAATAGGTCCACAAGCACAAGATTTGTTAAGAAAAAAACAGGCTGAAAAAGAAGCTCTAGATAAACAGATGAAGCAAGAGGAAGAAGAACTCTTGAAAATTGATGAAGAAAAGTCAAAAAGAACCACTTCTTTAGAAAATTTGACGATAACAGTAGCTGAGAATAAAAAAAAGCTCGAGGAGCAGAACAACAACATCACAATCAAACAAAATAAAGTTGAAGAACTAGCCACGCAATATGCAAAGATTCAAGAACAACTCAATAAAAATAAGGCAGAGCTTAAGGAAACTAAAGGACACATAATTACTTTAGAAGCTATACTACAGGTAACAAGTAGTAGTGAAGACACGCCATCACAGGAACCAATAGCTCATCCACAGGAACAAACATCTTGGAACCTCATGCGCTACTTTTTCGGCAAGCCAACAGAATAAAAATTAAACCTTTATGGGGCGAGCAATCGCCCCTTTTTTTATCTATCTCACCAGTACATTGTTATCTATGAAAAAAATAATAATCATCATAATCGGAACTTTCCTGAGTGCGCCGCTCATTTGCCACGAAGCAACTGCGCAACAAGCAATCCTTAAAGCCGCAGAAAATGCAAAAGAAAAAGCTTTAGATGAAAAAATTAACGAGCTCAAAAAATTAACTAATACAATCAAGGAAAATGAAAAAACAATTAAACAACTGAAAATGAAAAAAAATAATGCGATTAACGAGCAAAGCATTGAAGAGAGCACAATATGTCAACAGTATCTCGCCGAAAAGAGTATTTTAGACGAAAAATATGATACTTTACGCAAAAACACAAAACAACAATATGGAAAGTTGGTTGGGGGTCTAACACAACAAATTGAAAATCTTAATTATTCGTCAACATTTGATAAGGAGAAAGCTGCAGAAATACTTCTGGTAATTAATGATTTAAAGAAAATTTCTATATCACTAGAAACAAAGAATAGCGCTGAGAATTTACCAAAAAAAGATTGCAATGAAAAATCAACCGAACCAAAAGAAATCGCTGATGAATTTATGATTGACGCAAGCGATGATGAAAATACTATTGAAAATAAGACTCAATTTACTGCTGCGCAGGCAAGACAATATCTCGGTCAAAATAGCCAACAATTTCGAGATTATTTTTTCGGTTCATCAAGCAAAAAAGAATAAATAGATTGCCGATTTGTGTCTCTTGCGATACACTTGCTTTATTATGACTACTTATGAGCAATTTCAACATTTTTTCAATACTAAGCTGAACATTGAACAGCAACAAGCTGTCGCACCTAAAAATGGCATCCTTCTTGTCTGTGCCGGCGCAGGATCAGGAAAGACACGAGTTATTACTGCACGCATGACCCACCTCATGCTCATCCACAACGTACCTGCATCGGCGATTGTAGCGCTCACTTTTACCAATAAAGCAGCACGTGAAATGAAAGAACGGATCGCCCACTTTTTACCCGGCCATCAACTGCCTTATGTCGGCACGTTCCATTCTTATTGCCTTCGTTTGTTAAAAAGTTATCGGCATTATTTGCCCTATGAAGATTTCACGATTCTTGATGAAGACGACAAAGAAAAAATGTTAAAAGCTATTATTAACAAATATGGGCTTACCAAAAAAGTAACCGTAAAAGCTTTAAATTTTGCTCTTTCACAGCATAAAAATAGTCTTTTAGGCGTAGCAGACTCATTGCTCGAAGAATTATGTAACGTCTATGAACGTGAAAAAAAACAGGCTCATTGCCTCGATTTTGATGATCTTTTATTGGAGGTTTTGGAACTTTTTAAAAAAAATAATGATTTTAAAAATGATTTTCAAAAAAAAGTGTGCCATATTCTCGTTGATGAGTATCAGGACACAAATCTCGTGCAGCATGCGCTGCTTCAACAGATGTCGCAAAATGAACAAGGTAATTTTATTAGTGACTCACTCTGTGTCGTCGGTGATGAGGATCAATCAATATATTCTTGGCGAGGTGCAACAATTCAAAATATTGTCCATTTTAAGCGAGATTATCCAGATGCACAAAACATCACGATAGCTCAAAATTACCGATCCATCCAATCAATACTTGATGCGGCAAATGCCATCATTGAACACAATAATCAGCGCAACCCTAAAAAATTATGGTCTGAAAAGCAGGGCGCTGACCGCATAAGGCGACTACAATGTGCATCAAGTTATCAGGAGGGCGACGTTGTTGCAAAGCTCGCAAGCCTTCATATCAAACAAAAAAATGACAAACCAATAGCTGTTCTTTATCGGTCACACTATCAATCACGCGCATTAGAAGAGGCACTTATTCGTGGATCAATTCCTTATAAAATAATTGGTGGAGTTAAATTTTATGACCGTCAAGAAATTAAAGATATCCTTGCCTATGTGCGTCTTATTGTAAATCCTTTTGATCGTGTATCGCTCACGCGCATCATTAATGTACCATCACGAGGCCTTGGGGATAAATTTTTTGAACAAATGATTGAGCTCTGGGATCAACAGCCCTTCATGAACGGATTTCAAATTCTTGAACATATGCTCAGTGAAAAAATTGTTTCTGGATTAAAGGGAGAATCGGTTAGGTCATTTATTCAGCTCTTTCACGGGCTGTCACGTACTGACAGTGCGCAAGAATTGATAACGTATATTACTGAAAAGACAACGTATATCGAATATCTTAAGGAGCATTTTTCTCCCGATGATGCACAAGCAAAAATAGGTAACGTTAAAGAGCTAGGCAACGCTATTGCTTCTTTTGCTCGACAAGGCATCCTATCAATTGATCAATTTTTAGAAGAGGTTGCGCTTTTACAAGAACATATTATCGATGAAACAACACATGATTATATAGCGCTTATGACGCTTCACGCAGCTAAGGGCTTGGAATTTGACACCGTTATTTTAACGGGACTTGAAGAAAATATTTTACCCAGTGCCCATGCACTGCATGCGCAAGAAACTATCGAAGAAGAACGGCGTCTTTTATATGTTGGCATTACGCGGGCACGCGAGCGATTGTTATTAACACATGTTCAGTATCGCTCTGTTTTTGGTACAATGACAGATCAACGAACATCACGCTTTGTTCATGAGTTGCCTGATACGATACCGTATACCGACTGTGTTCAGTGGAGCATGTCTGAAATACAATTGTATCTACGGGATTGGTACCAGGAAAAAATGTGTATGGCTACAAAAAATGTTGTTCGCGACAAGCCTGCATTGGTTATACCTGAATATGTTTTTTATGACGAAATTGGACAGCGTAAACCGCAAAAATTACGTATCAATCAAAAAGTACGCCATGCAACTTTTGGCATTGGGACCATTAAGGATCTTGAAGACAGAGGTGATAATACATTTTTTGCCACGGTGCAGTTTGGCACAAAGGCGAAAAAAATCTCTTCTGATTTTTTAATGGAATTATAAAGAAAATAACCCTGTTTTATTCATCAGATTCAACGATGTCTGCAACAAGAATTTTTTTCTGCATCTCAATAGGTACAACTAACGGTTTACCTTTGTATTCAAGACCACTTTTTTCATTGATTACTTGATCAATATCAGTCTGAGGTGTAAGCACGATATCTTTTCCCATAATTTTTCCATTAGCAAGCCGAACGCCTGTCCCAGGAACAATATAATAACCATTTTTGGTCAGAACAATTTCGTATACTTTAGATTGTACAGTCGGGTTTTCCTGCAGATAGGGGCCAGCCCATTTTTCTGGATACATGACATTCATAGCCCCTACTTCACTACTTACAAAACTTTTAACTGTTAAAAAATCTATATAATTTTTTTCATGGGCAAAATCAAGAATAATACATTTCTTATGAATAGTATCAAATATTTTCTTTAACTGTGCTACATCCTTAACAATCGTTTGATTAATAATAATTTTTGTCTCACGAGTAAATTGATACCACGTTATGACAAATAAAGCTACCAAAAGAATCGACAATAAGGCAAAACTCAACGATTGAAAAGTGATATTTTTATACCAATTCATAATGCTCTCCCCTTTGGAAAATAGTTACAGAATAAGCTTAGCACACCAGAATTTACGGATGAAAGATATTATGTTAAATTACTCCTATTGTTATAATTTATTTACATGAGAATATTACTATGCTGTCAATAATTTTTTTTTTAAAAGCTTCTTTATTAAATTATTTTTTATTATTTAGTGCGAGCATCTTGCCGGTTCATTCAAATTCCATCATAGATGACAAAACATTACTTGATTTAGAAATAATACCTTGCGGTGAACGCACAAGCCTTTTTGATACCATTAACAGAACACTAACAACTGCGGGTCGACTATCATTAAAAGCTCGACTGAGTACCCCTATAGATTCTGTTGATGAACTTACTCAGCGTCAAGACCATCTTCGTTTTTTTTTCGAAAATAACAAGCTTTTAAGAAGCCTTAAATCACACTTTCAAAAAATAGCTCAACATGAAATTTTTTTTAACGCTATTGAAAAAACAGAATCAACATTTCTAGAAAAAGCACTCGATGGCGTCTATTTTTCATCAAAAAAACTGCACCCGTATAATACCCAACCCTGGGCACTCAATGCTGCTTATGCGTTGCATGCAACAGGACTTTGTTTACCATTGGCAGAATATCTCGTCATGCATACAAGCCTGAGTATTCTGTTTAATGCACATCATGATGCACATGCATGCAGCTTTGCTCACAACAGGCAAGAAGGCATTTTAAAATATTATGGCGCGCATGCAGCAATTTTTGCATGTCATGCATCAGGT
>JAJZMR010000037.1 GCA_021847535.1 bacterium | reverse complement strand
TTTCGTAATAGAATAAAAGTGTTCAATGAATTTATTTTTTTAAAAACACTCATTTTTTTATCATTAAGTGCAATATTCTGCCTAGCTCTCAGCCCAGCAGCGCTGACCGCACTGATATCGCTGCAAGTGGTCCTGATGAATCTTTTTGTCACCAAGCAGATAACTCTTTTTGGTCTGCATGCAACAAGCAGTGACGCGCTGGGTATCGGTGCAGTGCTTGGTATAAATCTTTTGCGTGAATACTGCGGCGCGAAACAAGCTGGTAAGGCTGTCCTTATCAGCTTTATATCAGTAACGTTTTATACCATCATCTCATGGCTGCAACTCAAGTATGTTCCTGCATTAGCCGACACTCAACAACCACACTTGGTCGCCCTCCTTGCACCAATGCCCCGTATTTTAGCTGCCTCACTTTTTTCTTATATAATTGTCCAAAGTTTGGAATACTGGCTTTATGATAGGTTGCAAAAAAAATTTCACGGTGCTTATTTTATCCTGCGCAATTATGGTGTTGTTCTTTTTACTCAATTGATCGATACGATACTTTTTACCCTCTTGGGTTTATCTGGTATAGTAGACGATATGAGTCAAATAATTATCGTCAGTTATGGCATCAAGGCGGTAACCATTTTTTCTATGACACCGATGCTTGCTGCATGTAAAAAAATTCTCGACTGGACTGGATATGCTCCGCTTTGAAGTTGTTCATCAATCAAAAAAATCTCGCGCACGTGTTGGCAGAATATATACCCAACATGGCATTATTGAGACGCCAAATTTTGTTCCCGTTGCAACCAATGGTTCATTAAAAGCGCTCACTGCCGCTCAAATTGATGCACTTGATATTGATTTGCTTTTTTGCAACACCTATCATTTAATGCTTCATCCTGGAGCGCCCATTGTTGAATCTGCAGGTGGCCTTCACCATTTTATGCGCCGTTCAAAGCCAATCATTACCGATTCCGGCGGTTTTCAAGTTTTTAGTCTTGCATATGGTGGAGTGCATCAAGAGCTCAAAAGTGCAGGAACAAAAAAGCATGATGGTGGCGTAAAAAAAATATCAGAAGAGGGAGTGATTTTCCGTTCGTATCGCGATGGAGCGCTCATTACCCTCACGCCAGAAAGTTCAGTTCAGGCACAAAAAGCGCTTGGCGCCGATATCATCATTCCACTTGACGAATTGCCACCGTATCATGTTGAAAAGGGAGCATTAAAAAAATCACTCGACCGCACACACCGGTGGGAAAAACGTTCACTTGATGAGCACCTGAAAAACAGGCGTTACCAATCAATGTATGCAGTTATTCACGGCGGTATCGACCCAAACCTACGGGCTGAAAGCTGCCGTATACTCAGTGCGCAACCTTTTGATGGATTTGCTATTGGGGGGAGCTTGGGTAAAGATCGTACCCAGATGATCACGATGCTTGAGCAACTCATGCCGCAGATGCCCTATGAAAAACCGAATCATCTTCTTGGTATTGCAGATTTGCCATCAGTAGAGGCTATTATTCCCTTGGGTATTGATACCTTTGACAGTTCACACCCGACTAAATGTGCGCGTCATGGGCTTTTGTACACGCGCAATGGAAATATAACGATTGCGCAGGGTAAATTTAAGACTGATCTTGCGCCTATTGATATAACATGTGACTGTTATACGTGTGTTACCTACTCACGTTCCTACCTGCACCATCTTTTTAAAGCACATGAGCTTACGGCTTATACGCTTGCAACGATACATAATGTTCGTTTTATGATTAATCTTTGCCGCGCTTACCGACAGGCGATTATGGACGACGCTCTGTAAAAAGAGTGATGGTACTTTTCATTCATTTGAAAAAAGTGGTAACTTAAAAGCAATCATGATTAAAAAATAATTTTTTTAAAAAAGGGCAGATGCTATGATAAAAAAAAGTGTTGTTCAGATCCTTCTTGATAAAAAATATATTGATGAACAGCAAGCTCTGGCATTAACACAGGCGTGCGATGAAAAGTCACCCAACTTTTTTAAGTGTTCACGGGAATTTGGCATTAGTGAGCAGTACCTTGCTCAAGCACTCGCAGAAAAATTTGAATGCCCTTATGTAACCGATATAACTGAAGCAATGACTAACCCCGAAGTGATCGCTCAAATACCACTTAAATTCTTACGAGAACAAGTGATTATGCCTATAACGCTCGGAACCTCCGGGACTGTTACGCTGGTGAGTGCAAACCCTTTTAAATTTCAACCATTGGACGAATTAAGTTTATTACTTAAGGTGCCGATGGATATTGCCGTTGCGCAACCTTCAGTCATCATTGAGGCAATTAATAAATTTTATCCCTATGAAAGCAGTAAAGAGGTGATAGAAGGTCTTGAAGAGGAAAAAGAGTTCTCTCCCAATCTTGATTTTGCCGCAATTAACGAAGAAGACATCTTAGGCATGGCAAGCGAAGCGCCGATTATTAAATTAGTGAACCATATTTTATATCAAGGGGTAAAACAGGGCGCATCAGATATTCATATTGAACCATTTGAAAAAGAGTTGCGTGTCCGTTACCGTATCGATGGCATTTTATATCCAAGCATTGTTCCCCCTAAAAGAGCTCAAGCGGCTATTATATCGCGCATAAAAATAATGGGCAATATGAATATCGCAGAAAAGCGCCACCCGCAAGGCGGCCGTATCCAAATTAAAATTGCAGAAAAAGCGATTGATATTCGTGTTTCTGTTTTGCCAACCGTTTATGGCGAACGTGTTGTTATGCGTCTTTTAGATAAAGCAAAAACGTTTAAACAATTAGAAGAGCTTGGATTAAGTGACCGAGATTATCGGGTCCTTATCCAGTCTATTGAGCAACCTAATGGTATTATTTTGGTTACCGGACCGACCGGTTCTGGTAAGACATCTACCCTCTACGCTATTTTAAATAGACTTAATAATTCAGATGTGAATATTATTACCGTCGAAGACCCGGTAGAATATCAAATGGCAGGCATCGGTCAAGTACAGGTGCAAGATAAAATTGGGCTTACTTTTGCTGCTGCGTTGCGGGAAATTTTACGACAAGATCCTGATATTGTCATGATTGGTGAAACGCGTGACCAAGAAACAGCGCAAATTGCTATTCAAGCATCGCTCACGGGCCATTTGGTCCTTACAACGCTGCATACCAATAGCTCTGCCGCAAGTATTACGCGGTTGATTGATATGGGAATCGAGCCATTTTTAATTGCCTCGTCAGTTGTTGGCATAATGGCGCAACGGCTCGTAAGGCGGCTGTGCCCCGCGTGTAAAAATACCTATAAACCAACGACTGAAGTACTCAAGCGCATCGGTATATCAGAGCACGAGGCTCGAGAGATAACTTTTTATAACCCTGTTGGATGTAAGGAATGTCTGCAAACGGGTTACAGTGGCCGATTGCCCCTTTTTGAAATTATGACCATGTCTCATAGTATAGCACGGCTCACCATAGAACGTTCAGATACTCAGCTGATTCAAGATGCTGCCTTAAAAGAAGGAATGACTCTTTTAATTCATGACGGTATCCAAAAAATCAAAAAGGGATTGACGACTATAGAAGAAGTCCTTTCAGTTGCAACCAATCAGGAAGGGCTTGAATAAATGCAAGGCTTTATGCTTTTTGAACTAATGCTTGTTATCCTGATCTTTTTTTCCTGTTCAGCCATAGGTCTTTTTTATTATAATACAACAAAAAAAATATCTTTTGCACAAGATGTTGCGCTGCTTTCTCTCTTATTTCATACAGCTGCAACGCGAGCCTTATGTCTTAAAAAGGAACAAATTATTATTTTTGATCCCTCTGAACATGTTTGTTTATTTGACGGACAACGTATACCATTAAGCCCTGAGTATCGCTTTGGCACGGTGCAGGAAGTATATGGGCCACCTGGAGCACCTCAAAAATTGATCCGTGACCCGATAACATTCGTTAACCATACATTAGTTGCAGCACCTGATGGGACTATGCAGGCAGGAACATTGTATATAAAAAATGGCGATAATCAGTATGCGATTACCACGCCCGTATCAGCCTGTTCATATGTTCGGGCATATCACTATCGCGATATGAAATGGCAAAGATATTATTAACCATTGTAGGTACATTTTTTTCTTTTATCGCTTGCTCAATAATTACGTTAATCTTCAGCTTTTTTATCATCATGCATGACCATATTATTAAAGATATTTTGCAGCAATACATAGAAAATCAGGTAAGCATAGCGTTTGAATGCGCTTTTACGGCACGCGTACAAAGTTTTAACCTGTATAGCGGCACCCTTGTTCTTGTAGATGTTATTGCGCTTCCCGTAGCCCATGACGATAAAAGCTGGTTTTGGACTGCCCAGAAGATAACGGTAAAAGTTGATTGGACGCGTTTGTATAAAGAGCGACAAGCACATCTTACTCTTTCATGTGATACAATGACGATTGAATCAATGTTCAGTCAGGGTGAAATTGCCATTAAAAAACATGCCGCAACATTCATGCAGGACCGGCCAGGAAGTATACCTATTATTCCCGATCATCTTTGTATTCACCGTGCATCTATCACGGTGCATACAACAACAGGCGACAAGGCAAGCTTTCAAGTTACCGGGGCTCTAGATCTTGTTGAAGCTCACCAATATATTGGCTTGACCATTACCCATGATCGCGGCGATTATGCGGGCAGAACGCTCACAAAAAACATGGAACTATCAGTCAAGGGCACGGTAAATCGCACAGCGGCTGCATCAGCATGGCATGCTCAAGGCACTCTTGAGTGTTATGATCCACTCAATGGCTCATTTTTCCCCCTTTCATGCGATTTTTCTGCTCAAAATAACGATTGCGAAATTTCATGTATAAGCCAAAAACATGGTATAAAATTGAAAATGAAATATGATGGATCGTTGACTGGATCACTCAACACAGCGCAAGGGGACTTCACTATCGCTCAGGAAACAAACAACGACGGTCTTGTTGTATTCACGCTCCACGACCAACAGGGGCATCGAGTTGAATTCCATTATGATCTTGATAAATCTTTACTTATTTCAACCACTACCAACTTTATCCATACAGTATTAGATAACATGATAAAAAGTTCCTATACCGATTTTTTACGCTATAAGGCACCATGCTTAATTAAGATTTCAAAAACAGGGCAAACAGGATATCTTGCCATAGATATAACAAAGCTTCAATTACGGATACCCTATACCTATAATTTCGTGCGCGAAGTACATGCACAAGCAACATATAATACAGAGTCAAACGCTCTACACATCCATGATCTTCTTATCACCACAGACAGAGGAACCATAAAAAGTGGCCAGATGACCGTACATCTTGATGATCAAAAAAAAGTATCGGGACTTCATCTACCAATCGTCATTCATGATTATTTTATTAACCATGCAAAAGATTTTTTTGCCCAACTTTCAGGTGCTTGCACGATAACCTATCAAAAAAACAAGTATGCTCATATTCAAGGCAAAACTATCATAAAAAAGTGTCATATCCGCAACAACCCTTTTTCTGGAGACATAGGCGGGGCACTCGTTTCTGCAACATTGACCAGTTTTCATGAACATCCACTTGCACAATCAGCTACTTTAGCCCTTGATGTCAATTCGTATGAACCAATTGATATAAAAACTCCATTTTTAAAGGCCCGAGCCCATCTATCTGCTTCGATAGGCGGCACGATCGCGCGACCACAGTTGTATGGATCGCTTGAAATAGTTGACGGTAATTTTAATTTCCCCTACAAGGCACTTGATATTAAATATGGAAAAATATTTTTTGTTGATAATGCCCTTGATGATCCGACGCTCGATATTTGTGCCCAGGGTATTATTAAAGGTTATATGGTTACACTTTATGTACAAGGATCCGCTTCTGCTCCCCTCATGAGCTTTAATGCATTGCCGAGTTTGCAAGAAGAACAGATTATCAGTCTGCTGTTGGCAGGCTCGCCCGATAGCTCGCTCTCTCTTGTTATGCCACTTTCCTCGATGGGCACTCTTGAAAAATTAATTCTTGGATCCTCACAGGATTCATCAGAATTACTCCATTCACTCAAAAACATGTTCCGCCCATTAGATACAGTAAAACTAGTTCCCCGGTTTAGCGACCAGACAAGCCGCGGTGGATTACGCGCAGCTTTGGCAATAGAAGCACATGATAATGTCACCGCCCTTATTCAACAAAATTTTAGTCTGTCTGAGGATGTTCTTCTTGAGGTGGCCTACAAACCAATGGATGAGTTTATTGTCCGCGGCATGCGTGATGAGCGGGGCGATTTTGGTGCTGAAATCGAAACATGCTTTACCTGGTAAATCTACCCCGATCAACAAAAAAATCTTTAACAGCCGAGCGCTTGAGCGGCTCGTGGCTGTCGTTGCGAAAATTCCGCATCACAACAATAAGTTTTAAAAAATGCCTTTGTTTTATCTGGCAACAGTCCTAAAAATGCACCTGGTGTACCCACAACGCTTACACACATGTCTGCCCTTGTAACAGCCTCTTTTTTTTCAGGCCTGCTTGAACATTGTAATGCCTCCCAAGCATTGGAGTGATTTCTTTTAAAACTACTGAGTGGACAACATACTTTTGCCAGAGGCTCCCGTTGAGCTTCTGGCAACGCTGCCAACCCACGACCCATCTTGCCAACTGCCCGATCACATAACACATCTTGCGATGCATTAAGCGTCCTTTCTAGCAAAGGCAATGTCTCAGTAAATTCCTTCTTATAAAAATCATTAAAATCCTGGCAAGCTTTGCTGCTCATTTCAGCTTCATCATATTCATCTTTTGTATAAGAGAATGATTCCCAATTAGGCCAAAGATTATCAACCGACACGCCTGTTATTGTATCATATTTTTTTGGGGTATATTGTTTTATGGCAACAAGCTTGTCCACTGTGTCGTTTTTCGGGGCTATATTTGCTATTAAATTTTTATTTTTTTTATACCATTGTTTAATATTCGCACATAACTGTAAAACATTATCCTCAATCAATTGATCATATAATTTTGTATGCAGCGGCTCTTGTCCATCGAGCAAAAGTCTTATGTTATAAAGATTAATTCCCTTAATTGGGCCATACCGCCTTTTAAAGCTCTGCTTGGCTGCCCCAATAGCTTGCACAAAATCATTCATTGAATAAAAAACAAACAAATTTTTAATCTTTTTTGGTAAATAAAGGTCAAAAGAAGTTCCCTTTTGTGCTCGAGCATCGTGGCGCAAAACAGGAGTCCCGAGAAAAATTGCATGATCAATAGGGTCTTTAATCTTGTTACTTGCAATGGCAACAA
>JAJZMR010000030.1:2519-7487 GCA_021847535.1 bacterium | reverse complement strand
CACTGCGTGATTTCTTTGATGTTAAAACATTTTTCTGTGACCCACATTCCCCTTGGCAGAAGCCCCAGGTTGAAAACGTCAATCGATTGATTCACAATCTTCTCAACCATAGGCCAAGAAAATGTTTAAACTTTAAAACCCCTCATGCGGTTTTTTATGAACTTGTCGCACTTCGACCTTGACTTTGCCCAGAGTATAAGGATACGCTTGCCAGCGAGTCAAGGATATCTTTATTGAACAAAACCACGCCATATAACTCAAACATCATTAAGAGCGCTGATCAGATCCAGAAGATTGTCCAGCCCCATTAGAACCGCCTTTCTTACTCATCGACTCCAAAAACTCTTCATTTGTCTTACTTTTCTTAATCTTGTCGATCAATATCTCCATACCTTCGGTTGTATTCATGGTTGACAAGAACTTACGTAAAATACGTACACGATTAAGTTCACCTTCAGACAATAATAATTCTTCGCGTCGAGTACCAGACATTAAAAGATCAAACGCAGGGAATATACGCAAGTTTGCCAATTTACGACTCAAATGCATTTCCATATTACCCGTGCCTTTAAACTCTTCAAAAATAACCTCGTCCATACGCGAGCCTGTTTCAATAAGCGCCGTTGCGATAATCGTTAAAGAGCCACCCTCTTCGGTATTACGCGCTGCACCAAAAAATCGTTTTGGTCGCTGCAAGGCATTAGCGTCAATACCACCTGTCAAAATCTTACCTGAAGCAGGAGCTACTGTATTATATGCACGAGCAAGTCGTGTAATAGAATCAAGAACAATCGCCACATCTTTACCCGCTTCAACAAGTCTTTTAGCCTTTTCAAGCACAATGTCAGCAACTTGCACATGCCGCTCTGCTGGCTCATCAAACGTAGAACTTATCACTTCAACATTTTTACCTTTAACCCCCCGACGCATATCAGCAACCTCTTCAGGCCGCTCATCAATAAGCAGAACCATTAAATAGACTTCAGGATGATTCGTCGCTATTGTTTGCGCAATTTCTTTTAATAGAACCGTCTTACCCGTTTTAGGCGGCGCTACAATGAGCCCCCGCTGTCCCTTACCAACGGGCGAAAAAAGATCCATTATGCGGGTTGAAACAAATCCAGGCGTCGATTCAAATATGAATTTTTTTTCTGGATGCAATGGCGACAGGCGGTCAAAATGTGGCCGATCACTTAATTTAATCGGATTTTGTCCATTGACGTTATTCACCTTTAACAAAGAAAAGTATTTCTCGCCATCTTTTGGCTTGCGAATAACACCATTAACGACATCACCCGTACGCAAGTAAAAACGACGGATTTGCGAAGGAGAAACATAAATATCATCCGGCCCGGATACATAATCATAAGCACTTGAACGCAAAAAGCCAAAGCCATCTGGCAATCGCTCCAGAACCCCCTCCACTTCGATCTCTTTGTCAACATTTTGCTCAAGATCGACAATTTTCTGTACAAGCAGATCCTTGGTCATCAACCCAGATCCAACAATGCCTAGTTTGCGTGCGTAGGCATGCAAATCAATAAGGCTCATTTCCTTTAACGCTTGATCTCTCATGCAAAAAACTCCTTATGGATAATAAAAAAATTGTAATTAAAGATAAAGAGAGCATAATTAACCAGCTCTCTTTCATAGTTATCGTAAAATATCTTCAGATATAACCTCAATAGCCGAGGTCTATTATTTATTTTTCTTATAAAACAACATCATCACAGGGCTTGCAATATAAATTGATGAATACGTTCCAAAAACAAACCCTATCAACAGTGCAAGAGATAATGTTCGCAAAACTTCTCCGCCAAATAACGCCAGTGGCACAACAACAAGCGTCGTAGCAAAACTAGTCAACAAGGTTCGCCGAAGCGTTTCATTCAAACTTACATTAACAATATGATGTATTGAAGACCCAGGTAACAACAGAATATTTTCTCGAATTCGAGAAAATATCACAATGGTATCATTAATCGAATAGCCCAGTACAGCCAAAACAGCACCTATAACATTCAATGAAATTTCTAAGTCAAAAAAGAGAAAAAATGACAAAATCACCAGAACATCGTGAAATAGGGCAAATACCGCTCCTGCAGCAAACGCAAATGACCAAAATCGCCAAGCAATATAAAAAAGCATAAGCAAGAGTCCAACAAAAACTGCCTGCATAGACTTCCAACGCATCGCTTGCCCGACTCCAGCCGTGATAGCGTCTGTTTTCTGAATTTCAACCGTCACACCTGGCAACTCTTCCATAACAACATCTTGCATATGACGAGCCAATTTTTCAACTTCACTTCCTAAAGAACGCAAAGGAACACGTACAACAATATCATTTGTGTCAGTAAAAACTCTGACTACAACCCCAGATATCGCATGCTTTTCAAGTATTTCAACAATTTTTTCACTCGGAACTTTTTGTGAAAAACTATACAAAACTTCAAGTCCGCCGGTAAATTCAACATTATATACAAATGGCGTTCCAAACTGACTAATCGACTTCTTATAAAAATAGCCACCTATAAAAGCGAAAAAAAAGAATATCGAAAACAAGCCAAATACAGCTCGATATTTTAAAAAATCTATCATCACTCTCTCCCTGCACTAAAGCACAGATACGTACTTACGTCCTTGCTGCCCAAAGTGAAACTTAACGACGCCGCCAGACATAGCAAAAATAGTGTCATCCGTTCCGAGACCGACATTTTTCCCGGGATGGATACGCGTGCCCCGCTGACGAACAATAATTTCGCCACCACTTACCCTCTGGCCATCAAACAATTTAACACCTAGACGTTTGCCTATACTGTCGCGTCCATTAGAAGTTGAGCCACCTGATTTACTCGTTGCCACCGCAATTCCCTTGTATTAAAAAAATGAATGGTAATTTTTTTGAACCTATCAAGAATAAAAAATCAAGATAAGAAAACCTTATCGCTCAGGATACCAAGCGTCTTTTAATTATGCATTATCTCTTTAAAATGTCAAGTTACTCGTGGCCAACTTTATATTTTTTTTTAAATGCCTGAAGCGAAACAGGAAAATAGTTCTGTGCCATGGCAAGCATTGCATGAGCATAGACGCGTATTTCACGCTGAGCGCCTGGATGCGTCCTTAGACGAATAAAATGCATCAAAGAATGTAAGTTTGTGGTGAATATAAATTCTGAATAAGTGCATAGCGGTAAAATAGCGCGCGCTTGTTCGCGACAAACATCCTTACTTAAAAGATCTTTATAAAGATTCGCCACCTCATGCAGCATTGCTGTATAACGCTCTGTGTAATCACTATTTTCAGCCCCACCAACAGATCCTTGACGATTTTTATGGTCCTGATTACGCCAGATTGTCGGGATATAAAATTGCAAAGCAGATTCAACATAACGATAACTAATTTCGTTATACGAATTCATGCGATGGCGCATCCATTGACGAATTACAAAAATAGGTGCTTTTATCCTGAATGAAAGCTGGTTGTGCTCAAAGGGGCTGGTATGTTCATGGTCCATAAGATACTGGATGAGGGTCTCATCTTTTTGCGTCATTTGGTGAGCAACTTTACCATATGATACACGAGCGGCATTGACCACATCAAGATCCGTTCCTGAAACGCGTATTAACTCAACGCTACTGATCCCATCACCCAGAGGGTCAGCAACTGCCAAGATCGGTAATTCAGCTTCATACTGATTGTGACCCATAGCTGACAGGTGTGGATGCCGTTCCATAGTATATCCTTTTTGAATTACATGATTAAAAAAATATCACTCAGCATACACAAAAATGGCCGGTTCGTAACCTTTATTAAGTAACGTTACCCTGTCTTGTGCGCGCAGCATCGCCGGCGTAAGATGCCCCACCTGCAATTCATCAATAACGACCATGCCAAATTTTCTTGCCAGCTCCGCCGGAAGCACATAATCCATCCAAAACGAGGTACAAGAACGGCTTGTAAGAGCATTTTCACGATCTATTAAACAAACTTTGCCATTTTTCAACCTACAGTCAATTTTTTTAGATCCGCACATCAATGAAAACTCTCCGCAACGAGGAGTAAAAAACCATTTTACGCCCCCAAAAAAAGTCGTATACCAGCAGCCCATCAAAAACAAGGTTATCCATACCCGCTTGCCCCCATAATGGCGCAACACAACAAATGCTCCAAGCGGCATCATAAGCAAAAAGGGCCAGGGCGGCTTTGGACAGGCTACAAGACTACAAAAGGGCACCATTTTGAGCGCTGCCAGCCAAACAGAAACAAGCATGTTCAACGCATGACAAAAAAAGATAGCGGAAATCCCCACACATTCAAATATATAAATCACAAGTGATATTGCTAAAAAAACAGTTAGAAAGGGCATAAAAAAGATATTACCTACCAACACCAGGGGAGAAAGGGGAATACCAAAACTCACTAAAACAGGAAAACTCAAGGCCAAGAGAAAAAGCTGGAGCGTCAGGGCACGCGCGATCGACTCAAACAAGCCGACTACTCCTTTAAAAAAAATAAGATCAACCATTTTATTGATTTCTTTCAGCGATTATTGTTAAAGTATTAGTATAATAAAAATAATAAAAAAAGGGATATTAAGATATGAAAAAAACAATATTTATTATTGGATTAACCACTCTTGGTACTTACCTACAGACTGGAATTTTACAAAATACTTTTGATACGGCAGGAAATTTAGCGTCAAATGCGGTGCATGCGCCTGGGGATATTCTTGGCCACCCCCATCGACATGAACATGATTCTGAATATTATAACCAAGAACAGCGCCGCAGACCAGGCATCCTTTCACATCGACACAGTATGCGCAACTATACCCAGACGGAATAATGATGAAAAAAAAGCTTTTTTTTACCATCGCGCTCATTGCCTTTGCCGCGCACAAAATAGTCGCGCAACCATACGTACCCCGCTATGACCGTGGCTATGAAGGCAACGATTATAGCGCCC
>JAJZMR010000030.1:0-2509 GCA_021847535.1 bacterium | reverse complement strand
TTAATTATAATAATAGAATCAAAAATATTTTATCATTAAGGAGATTGCATGTTAAAAAAAATCGCTCTTGTTATGCTTCTAGTGCTCGTATCGACGAAAATAATCGCCTACAGAAGCCTTGCAATTAATTCGCCAAGCTCATACAACAATGTCCTTGATACACTCACCGTCCAACAGGCTGGAATGAACGGCGTTTCACCACAGAATGGTACTTTGGGCTATTCAAGCGATAACACTTACAATGGTCAGCTTGACAAAGGTGGAGCACTAAATGCAATTTTTGAAAAATGAACATATAGATCTAATAATTAAAAAGGAGACTTTTATGAATAAAACAAAACTGCTTCTAGCAGTCCTTATTGCAGGCATGATGTTCAGCGCTGTGCAAGCATCAGAAAAGACGAAAATGTACCACAAAATGGCGGATAAAACAGTGGAAAATGACGAAGAAGACCCAACGACACTTTGGGCATTTGATTATCCAGAAACCAATCTCGATTAATCACACGTAAAATATTTTTTACACAGAAGTTCTTGGATTTCCTTTGGCCGGTTTAGTAAGCTCATATCTATCTATGATCCGCCAAAGGAGATCCGTATGTCCTCATCCAACCAATATCTTGCGCACATCGCCTATCAGATACGACGCTTAGCCATTACAAGCACAACACAGGCAGGCTCTGGCCACCCAACATCGTGCCTTTCTGCTGCCGATATTCTAGCAGTTATTTTTTTTGATACCCTTACTCCTAAGGATGATTTTATTCTTTCAAAGGGCCATGCAGCGCCAGCACTTTATGCTGTTTATGCACTTTTGGGCTGCATGCCAGAAGAAGAGCTCATGACCCTTCGTCAGCTCAATTCACCGCTCGAAGGTCACCCAACGCCCAGATTTCCTTACATTTCCGTTGCAACCGGCTCTTTAGGCCAAGGCCTTTCAGTTGGGGTAGGACAACTTCTTGCTGCACGTTTGCGCGGTGACAGCCAAAAACGATGCTTTGTTCTTATGGGTGATAGCGAAACAGCTGAAGGATCAGTATGGGAGGCTATAGAGCTGGCTGCCTTTTACAAGATCAATAATCTTGTAGCTATTATAGATGCAAATGGGTTGGGACAAACAACCAGAACCCTGGATAACGCCCAAACATATAAAAAAAAGTTTGAAAGCTTTGGCTGGAACGCCCATATCGTCCAAGGTAACTCAATCGAAGAACTAAAAAAATTACTTGCGACGCTTGATTTCAATGCCCCTACCTGCATTATCGCCCAAACAGTAAAAGGCTTTGGGTTGCCGTCAATTCAAAACAAAGAAAATTTCCACGGAAAAGCATTTGATAAGAATGATGCTACTGACAGGCTGTATGAGCTAGAAAAAACATTTCCAACAGATGCCTCGTTTAAGCCCGCACCTCTTAAAAAAAGTGACTTGTGTGGCAAGGTTGCCTCACAGAATTTTTTATCAATTATTTTTAAAAAGCCCCATTTTGAAAAAAATGATATGATAGCAACCCGTAAAGCTTATGGCGATGCACTTGCCTATCTGGGCTCGTTAAGTCCAGATGTTGTTGTTTTTGATGCAGAAGTTAATAACTCTACCTATGCGTCATATTTTGCACAAGCCTACCCAAGCAGGTTTTTTCAAGCCTTTATTGCTGAACAAAATATGATCGGTATGGCCACCGGTTCGGCAACCCAAGGCCTCATACCGTTTAGTTCGACTTTCGCAGCCTTTTTAACGCGCGCCCATGATCAGCTACGGATGGCAGCCATCAGCAAAATTGCACTGCGCGTTGTTGGTTCACATTGTGGAGTTTCTATAGGCCCTGATGGGCCGTCACAAATGGGGCTTGAAGATATTGCACTTTTTAGAACATTACCCGATGCAATTATTTTGTACCCCTGCGATGCTGTCAGCACCTATCGATGTGTTGAAATTATGGCAGGCTACCATACGGGAATAAGTTATCTACGCACAACGCGAGCCGATACACCCGTAATGTATGATAACGACACGCGATTTTCATTGGGGGACTGCCAAATAATCAAGCAACAGGTCAACGACACCGCAACAGTCGTCACGGCAGGTATTACCATTTTTGAAGCGCTTAAAGCCTATGAGCTTTTACAAGAAAATAATATATCATTCACCCTCATTGACTGTTACAGTATTCAGCCATTACCTATTAAAAAAATAATAGCGGCTGCCCAGAAAACAGATTATCGCCTTATTATTGTTGAAGATCATTATACGGCTGGTGGCCTAGGCGAAGCAGTTATGGCTGCGTGCATGCAACATGCGCCCGGTAAACCGTGGTATTTTAAACACCTTGCGGTGCGTAAGCTACCAATGTCTGGCCTGCCTCATGAATTACTCGGATATGAAGATATAGATGCCCACGCACTATATACAGCAGTGCAAAGCCTTATAGCATAATTAAAGCCTATATCCAAAATGAAGGACGATAACATAATTGGCATTCTTTTCAACTATTAACCTAGTAAATTGGAA
>JAJZMR010000051.1:3505-7487 GCA_021847535.1 bacterium | reverse complement strand
GTGCGCTGACTTGACCCTTGGAGTACAAGTTCATTTGCTGCACGAATATTAAAGCTGTCAGCGCTTTGTGCACTAAATGATCCAGTCTGCCCATCAGCCCACACAAAACTATTATTAAACCCAGCAACTGCATTTTGACCTAGTGCAATACCATAATCACCCGATGCGATATTATTTTGTCCACCGATTGCAACGGCATAATTGCCTGATGCGGTATTATTTTGGCCACCAATAATAACCGCATAGTTTCCTGATGCAACTTCACTGCTGCTCGCAAAAACGCTTTGTAAATCGATTGCATAATTACCACGGCTATTACCTGCAGCATTTATTTGGAATGCCCGGGTTCCTTGTGGGGCAATGATGCATGCAGCAGTATTTGCAGATAATGAGCCTGCAGGAGCTCCTGTTTGATCAGTTACAATAAATGCGCCCGTTGCCGTAATAGTTGTTGCCGCAAATGATCCAGTCGTATCACGCAATACTAATGTCAAAGGGATGTCGGCAGATGTTGCTGTGGATGTCAGATCATTAGGAATTGCTACCCAACTGAGTTGTGCCGGGTTATTTCCATCAGTTGCTAAAACCTGTCCTGCAAGACCTGTAGTTAACGGGAAGGTCAGTCCATAGGACTCTTGCAATGATGAAGGAACAAGCAGGGTGATAGAATCAGGTCCTGTTCCTTGAAGCGTCAATCCATTAGCCGCACGGATATTGAAACTATTTGGGTTTTGTGCACTGAATGTTCCATTTTGGCCATCAGCAAAAACAAAGCTATAATCAAATGCCGCATCAGCATTTTGTCCAAGTGCAACACTATTTGCACCCGAAGCTCTATTATTTTGACCACCAATCACCGCAGCATAATTTCCCGATGCGCTATTATTCTGCCCACCCATGATAACCGCATATGCACCGGACGCGACCTGCGTATTATCAGTTATCGACATCTGTAAATCGATCGCATAACTGCCTCGTGTGTTGCCGCCACCACTTGCTTGTAAAGCCCGCGGCCCTTGTGGCGCGATCACAAGCGCCGTTTGCGTTCCATAGACGGAACCTGCCAGTTCCCCAGTGGGGTCTGTCACCTGCACAAATCCCGTTGCGGTGATCGTTGTTGCAGTAAATGAACCCGTATTGTCTCTTGCCACAACGGTATTTGGTATATCAAGAGGCGTTGCCGTTGTCCAATACAGTTGATCAGGTGCGGTACCATTACTTGTTAAAAGCTGGCCTGCTGTACCCGCATCTTGCGGTAATTGTAATATATATGATGACGTCACATCCGTAGGCGCTTTGATGGTGACTGCTCCCGAAGCAGTGTCGTCAAATATGATGCTCTGTTGATTGGCAAGGGTAAGCGATCCGGTCATCGTGTCACCAGTTTTAAGCACATATAAGTTTGAAAGACCGCCGCTGATCTGTGGCGCAACTAATGAGCCAGTCACAATTAAGTTACGTAAGTACTCATCACGCGTAAAAATATTAGACGGATTGACGGTCACGGGAGATGCGTCTTGAGGCGCTCCGATGCGGGGAGCTTTCGTTATCTGAATAGGTGGATAAATTTCACTATCATTCTGTTCATCAGCATGAGTAAATTGATAGGCGTAGAGCTCAAGCTTTTCGAGCCACTCGGCGATTGTATGCGCAGGATATACGTCTTGTAAGATTTCAATAATGGCTGCAGCTTGCGCAACTGCTTGCGCCGTATGTTCGCGGCTCTTTGTGCCAGAACCGTAATAGAGAGATTTTAAATCAGAATCATGCTCGGGAAAATCTTTATCGTACGCGCTGTATGCTTCATAAAGTAGTGCGATAATTTCAGGACAGTTTTCTGCCCAAGAAAATGATGAGATCGTATTTAAAAAAAGATAAAGCAAGAATAGCTTATTTTTTTTCATCATAACATATTTCCTTTACATCAGATACAGATAAATCGTCACACAAAATAAAACGGGCAGCGAATAAGGTCAAGCTAAAAAAAAATAATTACAAATTTAAACGATGCCGTGCGCGTGCTCATGGGCTTTTTCTCATTTAACTTTTATCGATAAGGTCTTTTGGTCGATTAATAGATCACTACACGTGACGGTTATCGTATTGATTTTGCCTACCAGTTCGTGCAAAATGAAATTTATTTTTTCAGCGCACATTGAGCCACTATTTTTTAACTTGGATCACGTGAGTGTTAAATCTGAATTTTTTCATTGCCTCTCATGTATGCAGCTGAAGGTACCACAGTAAAAAGTGAGGAGAAGTGGATCGAACACGTGGGTGGTACAGATGGGGAGTTTTGCATTTGGGCGCAGCTTGGGCTATGCTTTAAAAAAGTTACATAAAAAGCTTTTTTAACGTGATTAAACATATTTAGTGGTGGTAAAAAAGCTTTAATAAAACTACAGGAATGCGTATGAATAATGATGAAATTTTAGATGTTGTTGATAGTGATGATAATGTGATTGGTCAACTTGAACGCTCGCAGGTGTACGCACGTGGTCTCTGTTTTCGTGTAGTGAACGCCTTTTTGGTAAATGATGCACATCAGGTATGGATACCGCGACGCTCGGCATGCAAAAAGTTGTTTCCTTTATGCCTTGATACGTCAGTTGGTGGACATGTAATGGCAGGAGAAAGTTATGAAAATGCTTTTTTCCGAGAATTAGCAGAAGAATTGAACATTGATGCGGCTCAGGTAACCTATGAATGTGTGACAAAACTTAATCCAGCAGATCACCGCGTTTCTGCCCATATGTACCTTTATCTTATCCATACCAATGAAACGCCTGCCTACAATAAAAATGATTTTTCAGAATCGTATTGGTTTGATATTGATGAATTACTTACACTCCTTTACAAAGGCGCTTCAGCAAAGGGCGACCTACACGAACTGATAAAAATTTTACGCAATTTTTTATCGCAATCGAAGTATATGCCTGGCCGTCGTGCGATTCAGTGAAACTCATTTTTTTATATTAACGCCTATAATCGTACAGTAAGCTTAAATGTATGTCGAAAGACTTGTGATAATTGACGAGAGCTTCTTATTTTCTGTAACGTTTTCTCTATACCTATTTCTATAAAGAGAGACTTTTATGGCATATACATTAGTCAGGTTGCCAGCAGTACAAGTTATTGGCATGGCGTTTAAAACAAAAGATCATAATCAACAAAGCGTTCGCGATATCCCCAATTTTTGGAAAGCATATTTTTCGAAAAATGTCGAAGCGAGTATCCCGCATAAAGTTGAGCCGCTCAAGCGTATATGTGTATACACCAGCTATAATCCCGAAGGGTATACGGTTATTATTGGTGCCTGTGTAACAAAATTAGAAAATGTGCCACCCGCATTGATAGGGCGTGAATTACCTCCAGGAGAATATGCACTTTTTGGAATGAATGGTCCGGTTGAAGAGGCGGCAGCCAAAGCATGGCATCATATTCAGTCGATAGCTGACCTTCCACGGGCATATACACATGACTTTGAATTGTACGAATATGAAAAAGCAGATGTTCTTCGTGAGGCAAAAATTTTTATATCAGTTAAATAGTTTTATCTTAGTACAAAAGGCATGATTTTAATCACCATGCCTTTTGTAGAGTATTAAGTGATCCTCTTACTTGAGTGCTACAAGTAAAAGTGCGACCATAGACATCAGTTTAATAAGAATATTAAGAGCAGGGCCTGATGTATCTTTAAATGGGTCGCCAACCGTATCACCTATGACTGCAGCATGATGTGCATCAGAGCCTTTGCCACCAAAATTTCCTGCTTCAATATATTTTTTAGCGTTATCCCATGCGCCACCACCATTGGCCATCATCAGTGCCAGTGCGATCCCACATACGGTTGCTCCTACTAAAAGGCCACCAAGCATATCGATACCCATTTTTCCTGCAAAAAAGAATTTAATGAAAACAGGAATTGCAACAGTAATCACTCCAGGCAATATCATTTCACGCAATGAGGCCTTTGTACTTA
>JAJZMR010000051.1:0-3495 GCA_021847535.1 bacterium | reverse complement strand
TCGTTCATAATCAGGCTGCGCTGTGCCTTCCATAAGTCCTGGAATTTCTTTAAATTGGCGCCGTACTTCAACCACCATTTTAAGTGCAGCTTCTCCAACAGAACGCATTGTTAATGCTGATATCAAAAATGGCATTGCCGCACCAATAAAAATTCCGGCAAGCACTAATGGATTCAAAAGATCAAGAACGTCAATATGAGCCTCGTTTTTAAATACCGCAAATACACTGAGTGCTGCAAGCGCGGCTGATCCTATCGCAAAGCCTTTGCCAATAGCAGCCGTTGTATTGCCCAATGAATCGAGCTTATCAGTAACAGCCCGCACATTTTTCCCAAAGCGTGCCATTTCAGCAATCCCACCGGCATTATCTGCAATAGGGCCGTATGCATCAACCGTCATGGTAATACCAACTGTTGCTAACATGGCAACTGCCGAAAGAGAAACACCAAATACGCCACCACCAAAGATAAATGCGCTCACAATACTCGCTGCTAAAAACATCATAGGGAAAACAACTGATTCCATTCCTATAGAAAGACCGTAAATAATATTTGTTGCTGCGCCAGATTGTGAAATTTTCGCTAACTTTTCAATAGGTCGTGATGACGTATAATATTCAGTGATTAATCCAATAATTACCCCACTTAAGCAGCCAATGATCAACGATAGATATAATTCAAAATCTATGCGCATTGCTTTCATATAGATCGCCGTAGTTGCTAAAAAAATTACAAGCGCAACATACGTCGAATTGCGTAGAAGCGTTGCGGAGCTACTTTTTAAAATAAGCACCGATGCTAAACCGACTAATGAACTAAAAAGACCTATTGTACAGACCATGAGTGGGAAAGTAGTATAGTGAATTAAATTTCCATACAGAGGGTGAGAAAGAGCAAGAAGAATTGATGAGACCATGGCGGTGACATAAGATTCATAAATATCAGCGCCCATGCCGGCTGTATCACCTACGCAATCACCCACATTATCAGCTATCACGGCAGGATTTCGCGGGTCATCTTCAGGTATGTGTGCTTCAAGCTTACCCACTAAATCAGCTCCAACATCTGCAGATTTGGTATAAATACCTCCACCAACACGAGCAAAAAAGGCCACCAAAGAGGCGCCCACACCGAATGCGGTAAAAAGCACAGGAAATTGAGGATAGTCAAGCAAGAGATACAAAACACTGCCTACACCTATAACTCCAAAGCTGGCAACCGTGATTCCCATAACGCCACCACCAAAAAAGGCGACTAAAAAGGCAGATCGTTCACCATGATTTTTTGCGGCAATAGCAGTGCGCACATTTGCTTGCGTAGCCGCATGCATCCCAATAAGTCCAGACATCAATGAGAACAGTGCTCCTGTTAAAAAGCATAAAGCCGTCTGCCACGAACTGATAGCCACAAGCAAAAGAGCCACAATAGTGATCACCAGTCCAATAATTGTATATTCTTCGCGCAAAAAGGTCATTGCTCCTAGGCGAATTGCTCGTGAAATATCATACGCATGCCTATCATCAACCTTAAGTGACATAATGTATCTCAACAAAAGCGCTACCGTGCTCAAGCCGATAAGTCCACTTATAACTGCCCACAGGGGCACAAATAGTTCCGTCATGAATTCTCCATTGTAATATTTTTTTTAATGAAATAAAAATATCTTTTATACTAATAGTCTTATTGCTTTTTGTAAAGATGGGAAAGGCTGATTTGTCTGGATAAAATGTTGTTTGTGCAACATGCTCCATAAAGTGCTCCATATGTTCATAAGTCACCTTAGCTGTAAGAAGGGCATTGGAAAAATAGTGGATAAGGGGTCAAATTTTATGAAAGAGAGCTGTTCGCCATGAATTTATCGAATCGGTTCTTGATGGAGTAGGCCCGTCCCTGCTCTTTTAAAAATTAATACTCCATGATGCCCAAGTGGTAAGAATATATTTATTATTATATTTCTTATGCTGATGATCAAATCCGTAGGCTATATTAAAAAGTAACCGATTTGTTGTTTCTTTTATTGAAAAAATATATTTATAAACGGCATAAAAATTGCTTCTCGTATAGGTATGTTGTGGTCCAAAATCTTTCAAGTAGGGGATTATATGTGCCCCCCACGCACACCGTGCGGTATAACCCAGCTCCATACCATGCAGGGCCCATCTGTTTTTGCATGCAATAAGCACGTCTGCAAAATTATCAATGGTTAATTTATAGTGCTTTCCTGAATAATCGCGGGCTTTTCGTGGTACAAAATAAAGATAACGTGCACTTACTAAAAGTGCACTGGTTTGGTTGAATCCCCAGGAGCTATCAAGTTGCAATCCAAGCCCCATCTGCGCGATGCCAAATTGTGGATGAACCAGTTCATATACTTTGTGCGTTGGAAGACCGCATAATCCTGAAAGTGTGATAATGCTTGGATTTTGATGTGCAGGTTTCAACATCCAGTTCTTCCCAAAAGTAAAAAGAATATCGTCTGTTTGAGTACCGGCGTAAAGTGTAGATTTTTGAAAGCTTTTATTTATCCCTGCAACAGCCATATCTATTCTTCCATAATATAATCCGTAATTATATATATATGCTCCCAAAAAACCGGGATAATTTTGAATCATCGCGCTATATTTTTTGTGGTACTGATCGAACAAAAGCAAGATAGGTGTATGTTTTTTGTTCTTCGCGTGGTCAATCAGCGGTTGTTTAGTGATTTGAGCAATTCTCAAGTTGTACACCATCGATACAGTTGGCAGCATGCTGTATAGATAGCATAAGATATATACAAAGAGACATATAAAGAGCTTGTGATGGTTAAAAAACAAAATTTAATTCCCAAAAACTGGATATAGTATGGTAAATACCATAGCAGCAGAATGAAACTCAATAATTTATTTTTTTTAAGCTATACTTTATGCTGGTCGTTACGGTACATGTTGTTCACAATAGAGGATTTACTATGTTTAAAAAAATGTTTTTTTTATTTTTTGCAATTGGTGTGTGTGCGCATGATACTATGCAAAAAACTGAAGCGATAAGACGTGAAATAACTGAGCATGATAATCCCAATCTTACACAAGTAACACACCCTGTTATTTATGGAATGGTGCAGGAACTCGCAGCTCTTGCAGGGGTGCCAATGCCAAGGTATATCACCACTTATTCTGCTAAAAATGCTTTTTTGCAGGTAGACTTTATGCAAGATCAAGAAGCGCGTATTGAAAAAAGTTTCAGCAACATCCTTGCCTATACAGATCTTTTGGGTGATTTATATATTTGTCGTGAAATTTTGACAGACATGTCGTATGCTGACATCAGGGGTATCGTTGCTCTTGCAATTGCCGAAAAAATGACACAGTCTCATGTAAAAATTACGACTGCCATATTGGGTTCAATAGGAGCTTCAATTGCAGCTCTTTATTATGGTATAAAAAATCCTGATCCTAAACTTGTTATGGGTGCTTTTGTAGTCCCCCCTCTTATAGCGGCACAAATATGTTAGATC
>JAJZMR010000100.1 GCA_021847535.1 bacterium | reverse complement strand
TTTATCAATGTTAAACTTGCCCCTTGGAAGCGACGATTTATTGGACGCTGTATAAGTATTGTTCCTGCGCTAGGGTGTATTCTCTTTTTTGGAGAAGGGTTCCTTTCACAACTTCTTATCATAAGCCAAATTATCTTAAGTTTTCAGCTTCCTTTTGCAATATTTCCTCTTATTCATTTTACAGGTGATCCCGTTATTATGGGAAAATTCGCCAACTCACGATTTATTAAAATAAGCGCTTATACTATCGCTTTTATTATCGTAAGCGTGAATCTATTGCTTATTGCACAAATGATCGCGTAAGATACAAGCAGACATTGTTTGCGATTAATTTTTTTGAGGAAAAACAATGAAAAAAGTTTTTGGATGCACGCTTATTGTGGCGACTATATCATTACATGGATCATCAGAGCAAGAAAAATTGGTTGATAAGTGTTCTAATTGTCGACCTGGCCAAGAGCAGCGCCCATCTGCAAATGAATCAAGTAAAGTAGTTATTGCTAATTTTCTGAATATGTTTGCACAGTTTTTGCAGATGGCAACTAATCCTCATGATAAGGATGTATTGGTCGCCGGTGGTATGGGCATAGCACAAAGTCTTGCTAATATAGCGACACAAGCATGTAAATGTGTTGAATTACACCAGATTTCTGCGGAAGAATTATTAACGTATATAACGATTGAATGTGAAAAGGCTGATGTTAATCAAGCACTTACCAAGCAATTAACATATCATATTAAGGCGCAGTATCACAAAAGCGCTCTTCTTCCTCAAGAAATTCGTGTGCGATATGCAGAATATGCTGAGCATTTTGATACGTTAGCCGATTGAAGGAATCAGTATAGGTGAGCCAAGCAAATCCTATATGCTCATGTGATATAGTTACCTCTTTGCCCGATGCTTTCCCTACAAAAAATATAACTTTTTTATCAATTTTTATTTTTTGGCCGCGTTCTGTTTTGCTAAACATATATTCAAGTGCTTCTTGGAAATTTTCTTTGATGACGGCCGTTAATCCGGTCTCTTCTTTAAGTTCGCGCAAAGCTGCTTGTGTGAAACTTTCTCCCTTTTCAAGTTTGCCTTTAGGTAAGTCCCAGTGGCCACCAGCATAATGGAGTAAAAGATAGAGCCGCTCTTTTGTTACTTCGTCATGTCGGTAAACAATCACCCCTGCGGATATTTCTTTTTTTATCACGCGTAAACCTTATTTTATTTGTACTTAAAAAAAACTATCATCTAGTAGCCTAATCGATTTTTATTTTTTTGCCATACTTAACGGGATAATTTTTGAATTACTTTTTTTATTATAAATTTAATAATGATTACTTTAATAAATATCAAGAGATAAATCAGAAAACTCACCTTTTTGCGCTTTGTAATGGGCAACAAAAGCTATCATAGCACCATTATCAGTGCAATATTGTTTGCTTGGTACGTAAAATTCTTTTGCTAGTCGATGTGCAACATCTTTGAGTCTGGTTTTCAAGTAATTATTGCACGCAACCCCTCCGACAAACGCAAGAGCTTTCGCTTGAGGGTAAAGAGTAAATGCACGCTTAATATGTTGATCAAAAATATCGCCTACGCAAACAAGAAGCGAGCTTGCTACTTGTTGCTGCAAATAGCGATCCTCATGCCCAAGAAATTTTTTTTCCTTAAGCTTATAAAGATTTTTTTTAACCAAATCATATAAAACGGCAGTCTTAAGCCCGGAAAAGCTAAAGTCGAGTGTTTGTCTATCTTTAAGCCGAGGGTAATGGAAGAAGTCTTGAAAATTAACTGCCTGTGCAAGTTTTTCAATAACTGGGCCACCTGGATAATCTAATCCAATAAGTTTTGCTATTTTATCAAAAGCCTCACCGGCCGCATCATCCGTTGTTTGACCGATAATAGTATATTCCCCATAATTGGTGACATAATATAAGGCTGTGTGGCCACCCGACGCGGTTAAACAGATGAAAGGGAAAGGAATATTATTTTCGATACATGCAGAAAAAACATGTCCTGCTAAATGGTTAACGCCGATAATGTTTTTTTTCAATGTTCCTGCAATCGCCTTAGCAAAACAGACGCCAACAAGGAGTGATCCTGGCAGACCAGGGCGATTGGTTACGGCAAGAGTATCTATATCATCAAGTTTGACTCGCGCAACATCAAGTGATTTTTGTACAATTATATTGATTTTTTCAATGTGTGAGCGTGATGCGATCTCAGGAACAACCCCCCCATAACGCGCATGGAGAGCTATTTGAGAAAAAAGTTCATTTGAAAGAATGCCATGATGAGAGCTATAAACAGCTGCTGCAGTTTCATCGCATGAAGTTTCAATTGCAAGAATAATTTTTTGCATAGCCACCTTTTTTAGATGCTGAGACGTCGAGCAACGCGCACTTTGTCTCCATGCTGGATCATTTTATGTGCACTGGTAACATTGCTACTCGTTTCAATTTTTGAAATAATTGAGCGTTCTTGTGCATCGTTCAGCCGTTTTTTTTCATCTGAAGTAAGATTTTTTTTCAAAATAATCGTAGGTAAATGAATAATTGATGAAAAATCTTGTGGTGCTTTGTCTTCAATTTTTTCAATAAATTCTGGTGGAAAGCAGATAATAATAGCATTATTAGAAATACGAGTTGGCATTTCGTTATGTGCAAGTTTTTGTGTAGTCCAGACGATTTTTGAGCCCTCTTTTATCCAAGAAAGTTTATACCAAATGCAATCGACTTGATCATCGCGTTCAAGATGAGCGATAGTACCAGATGATAGTTTTGGATATTCAGCAATTATTATGAGTTCAAATGAGTGAACAAGCTCTGTTTCTGTTAAGATATCAATACCATCAAGGTTGATAATATTCCCCTTATAATGACCATTAAGTTTTGCTGGAAAAAGAGGGTCATAATCAGCCTTAAGAAGGTAGGTGTATTCCGTTTGTTTGCAGGAGAGTGATAAAAAACTGATTGTTAGCACGCAAATAAAAAATGAGAAATTTTTTATAAAAAAAATATTTTTCATACGATCTGTCCTCTTTCGTTCATAATCTAGCCGTTTATTGATTAAATGTCGTATTCTGTATGTTATGATACAAAATTTTTGTCATTAAGCCTAGGGGAGTTGCCTGATGAGTAATTTTTTTCGCAAATTAGTTCGCGCCTTTTTGGCTATTGAGCATGATCCTGCGCGTCTTGCTTTTACCACCACCCTTGGGCTTTTTATAGGGTTTTCTCCCTTTTTAGGTTTTCAAACGCCCCTTGTTTTTATTCTTGGGTATTTTTTTCAATTACCTGTATCGATTCTTTTTAGCGTAGTCTATGTTGTTAACAATCCATTTCTTACCACATTTCCTATTATTATTGCAAATTATCTCACTGGTTATGTTTTTTTTACCTATATAATCCCCTGTGATGTCTATGCTTATAATCCAATATGGTTCAATTGGATCGAAAAAAAAATAGCGCCCTGGCTTTCGACCTATCTTCACATTGAGCGAGTAAGTTTTTGGTATTTTCTAGGAGGTGGTGTAATTTTTGCTATACTCTTTAGTGTACCCTTTTATCCATTATTTAAATGTTTTTATACGAAATTGGCTCATGAAGATTATAGCGCAAAATAAAAAGGCATTTCACGATTATGATATTTTAGAGACATACCAAACGGGGATGGTTCTAAAAGGTGATGAGGTTAAATCATTACGGGCTGGCCATGTGCAGCTTATAGGCGCCTTTGGATCAATTCATAATAATGAACTATTCTTGATAAATTGCCAAATTTCTCCTTATTCCCATGCCTACCAAAAAATTGAAGAGATGACCAAGCGTAGTAGAAAATTGCTTGTCACTCGTCGAGAACTTGACCGTATTATTATGGAAGTCGCAAAAAAAGGAGTCACGCTGGTGCCGCTTAAAATTTACTTGGATGAAAAAGGGCTCATGAAGCTTGAGCTTGCTTTATGTAAGCATAAAAAGGCACATATGCGCAAGGAAGAGATCAAAGAGCGTGATATTGCCCGCGAAACACGCCGTGAGCTGCGCGGCAAATATGATGCTTAGTTGCTGCTATTGGTGTAGAAAGCTTCTATGCGTGCGACAATTTTTTCAATAAGAATGAGTGCATCGGGGGCTGCATCTATGACAAGTAGGTAATGTGGCTTGTCATACAGGTGGGATGCTAAATTTCTGAGGGTGAGACACTTTAAAAGTTGATCGTATTCTTGGGGGAATAAAAAATGTATCTCGCGGGCAAAATAAATAACGCCTTTTGGTGACGCTGGTACATCAGCAAATTTTTCATTTTCAAGATGGAGCTTAATCGTTTTCCATAGCGATTCAACGAGTATTTTAAATCGAGCAGCGACTGAATCTTGGATAAATTCTACATCATCTTGGTCTTTAGTTTTGTTAAGACGACTAATCGCCTTTTGTAGCGATTTAGCCATTTTATGTATATTTTCCAATTTTAAGTTTATTTTTTCCACAATATCATCTCTTTTTCTACGTGATCTTTAAAACTGCCCTGACTTATCGCGTTTAAATCGATAATGTCGAAAGCGTAAGGTATATTTGTAGCTTGTAAAACTTCTTTAAGTTCAGCGATTTTAAAATAATCTATCGGCTGAGGGGCTTGTAGCGCAAGGTCGATATCAGAGTCTGGTGAGTGGTCTAAGCGCGCGCGCGATCCATAAAGCCAGATTGCTGCGTCTGGAATAATTGCTTTGCATAGAGCGATTATTTTATTTTTTACTTCCGGTGGTATGTTGGTGCTCATCAAATTTCTGCCTATGTAACGAATATATTTTCATACTATCCAGATGCGGCGTGAATGTCCATAGATCTTTTTTTGCTTGACAGTTTGAATGTTTTGTGACATCCTGTAATTGTTTGAAATTTTCGGGGGCGTACTGGCTTTGACGTGACGTTGAGGTTTTAAAGAGCATGCCGAGCGTTAACTAAGTGCTCGTTAAACAATTGGTTAAACAATAAACGCAAGTCCTATGAATGCGTACTCTTTCCAAGGCGCTTTGGCGTAAGCTGAAGATCTTCTAAGGAGACCTTGTTTAATTGACGTGTCTATCAGTTGATTAAACACGTATTACCAAGATAGAATGTTACGTAAGACTTTTTTGTTGTGTAACGTGACAACTACTGCAACGGACTTTGGTACATTTTTTTGTTATTGAAAAAGTGCCAAAGTATAAGCAATAACTAAGCATGTAGCGCTTTGACTCTGATATATTGCGGACATGGGTTCGATTCCCATCGCCTCCACCAGTGTTTACCTAATTTTATTTTGTATTTATTGCGTTAAGTGCGAGTATATAAACTACTTCTTCAAATGTGATATCTGCATTGTTGAAATTCATATCTTTTAGCAATGTCTTTGTGATCAAATCCTTATCTTCAATTTTTATGGAAAAATTTTTGTCGCAAAGATTTTTAGCGACAATCTGAAGGCCTTGGGTGAAATTTTTTGAGGGTTCTTCCTCGGGATTTTGGTTAATAAATTCCATAAGATCCGTATCGACCAGCCCTTTTAATTGTTCTTGTACTTGATTTACGCTTATAGCCATTACATGACTGGCGAGTGACAGGAGAAAAAGTATAGATAATATTTGTTTACTAAACATGATAAAAGCTCCTTTAGGGGATATATTTTTTTATAAAAACTATGAATATTATATTAATAAAAACGCGAAAAGTCGATCTGAACCTTAGCAAGAAGCGGTGTTATATTTTTATCGGGATTTAATTTTGTCACTATTATTTGTGCCGTTATTGAAAAAAAATCTGTCTATTTGAGCCGTTGCGTAAAGGTATTGACTCTTAAGGGATTCCGCAGTATTTTTAGGGTAGATTTTTTGTCCCTATTTAAAACAAGGATTTTTATGAAGTCATTATATACCTCTTTTTTTGCAGTACTTTCCCTTTTTGCCTTAGTAAATATATCATGTGCCGAAAATAGTGGGGCTGTTAAGGCGCCAGGCGTAAAACAACAAGGGGCTATTGCTACTATAGAATTTTCAAAAATTATGGATCAGGATGGTTCGCAGGCTCTTTCAGATGAATGGAGAGATGAGATTAAAAGAATTCAGGGTGAAGCAGAAAAACAACAAGGTTCATTAGCTTCTTTGCAAAAAAATCTTGAAAAAACACAAAAAGAGCTTGAAGCAAAAGAAAAAGAAGGCAAAAAGATAACTGAAGATGAACAAAAAGCATTTCTTGGAATGTATCAAGAATTGCAAATGAAGACAAATGGCTTGCAAAAAGGGCTTGAAGCTCAGTTCATGAAACTTCAACAAGATATGAAGACAAAAATTGATGCTGCTGCAAAAACAATCGCGACTAAAAAAGGCTATGAATATGTTATGCCAAAAGAGGTTTTTGTTTATTCAAATCCAGTACATGACATCACCAAAGAAGTTGTTGCTGAGCTTAACAACAAATATGCTGCAGAAAAGCGTGCAAAAAAAATGACAGCATCTGAAGCTGGATCAAAAACTTCAAAGACAAACGTATAAGTTAGTCTTTTTATGAATCATATAAAACTTATTATTGGCCTGGGAAATCCAGGCCAATCTTTTTATTATCATCGTCATTCCATAGGCTTTCGTATTCTTGATGTTTTGACAAAAAAACATGATGTTGCATGGCAAGAAAAAAGCACTATGATGATCGCGATTATTCAGGGGGCAGTTGGCCCTGTTTATTTAGTTAAGCCTTCAACATTTATGAATAACTCAGGAGCTGTAATGCCATTTTTTACTAAAAAAGGCATTAAGCCAGAAGAGGTTCTTGTTGTTCATGATGAACTTGAAATGCCTTTTGGCAAAGTCGCACTTAAGCAGGGGGGTAGCGCACGAGGACATAATGGACTAAAGTCAATTATTGCTGCAATAGGGGACAATTTTAATCGTCTACGAGTAGGAATCGGCCGTCCGGACGACAAGGCAGAAGTGCCTGGTTACGTTTTAAGCAACTTTACGCAAGGCGTCAAAGATCTTGATGCCCTTATCGATCAATCTGTTATCGCACTTGAAAAGCAGATATAATAAACGATGCTTTATTTAATTTTCTGATAAATATGTTGTGCAATGTTTTGAATTGCCTTTTCCGTTGTCCCTTGGTAATGGCGTTCTGTTCCACCTCCTTTAAAGTTAAGTACTTTGAGCGCTTCTGCCAAATTTTTCATATTGATTTTTACTTCTGCAGATGCTCCGATAAAAATATGCATTTTCCCGTGGGCGGTGCTTTGTAGACAGGCAATACCGTGGTGCTGTGCAAGGAGCTGTTCTGCATACTCTTTAAGTTCGGTGAGTGTCGCATCTGCAACAGCAGCATGCATATAGATGTGCCCATGAGCTAAAGGCAAACTATTTTGAGTAATGGTTGGTATTTTTGTTAAAAAAAGTTCTTTTTTTAGCTGTTTAATCCCCCGTTGTGCATCTTGAAGATCTTGCTTTTGCTTTGATACCGCATGGGCAACTTGTGTTGATTGAACCTTAAGTTCCTGACTCATGAGCTTGACCAGATTAAAATCATGCTGAAATAATTCAAGCGCCTTAAGTCCGGTGACGGCAACAATGCGGCGAACCCCGGCAGAAAGCCCCGCACTTTCAGTAATTTTAAAACTCCCTATATCCCCAGTTGCTCGTACATGGGTGCCACCACAAAGTTCTGCTGAAAAGCCAGGTATTTTAACCACTCGTACATTATCGGGGTTGTATTTTTCACCAAAAAAGGCAATAACGCCGTTGTCGACAGACTCT
>JAJZMR010000085.1 GCA_021847535.1 bacterium | reverse complement strand
ATCAGGTTAAAGTAGCACTTGAAGAAAGTAATACCAAACATCTTAAAGATCTTTTGATTCAATCTTACGGGCAAGAACTGATTGCCGATTATGAAAAAAGATATGGTGTGCAAGGTATAAAAGATCTTGCTCATGCTACGGCCACGCATGGTGTTTTATATAAAACACCGGTATTTGATGGCGCTTCTTTTGAAAATGATATTCAGCCATTAATAAATGATTTGCATAATTCGTCTTACGGAACATTTAGGTTGCGTGATGGCCGAACAGGTGAATTCTTTGATCAGCCTGTTACTGTCGGCTCTATTTACGTAATGAAGCTTATTCATATGGTTGATGATAAGTTGCATGCGCGCTCTGTTGGTCCTTATTCCCTCGTTACGCAACAACCATTGGGCGGTAAGGCTCAGATGGGCGGTCAGCGATTTGGTGAGATGGAGGTTTGGGCGCTTGAGGCGTATGGTGCAGCGTATACGTTGCAAGAAGTGTTGACCTATAAATCGGATGATGTATCTGGTCGTCATAAAGTTTATGAAGCAATTGTTCGCAATGAAGAAATTTCTGAACCGGGACTTCCAGAATCGTTTAACGTATTGATTAAAGAGCTGCAAAGCCTTGGTCTTCGTATTGATTTATTAAAAAGTGGCAAGGAGGACGTCGGTGAGTAATCAGATGATCAATCGGTTTAGAGAATATATAAACTCTAATCAATTTAATGCTTTAAAAATAACTATTGCCTCGCCGGAAAAGATATTATCTCTTTCGTATGGTGAGGTGAAAAAAATAGAAACTATTAACTATAGAACGCTAAAGCCTGAGCGAGATGGTTTATTTTGTGCTCGTATTTTTGGTCCTGTTAAAGACTGGGAATGTAATTGTGGCAAATATAAGCGCATGAAGCATCGGGGGATTACTTGTGAAAAATGTGGGGTTGAAGTTATTCAATCCCGCGTGCGTCGTGAACGTATGGGGCATATAAAATTAGTTGCGCCTGTTTGTCACATATGGTATTTAAAGGGAATTCCAAGTTATTTGGGCTTGCTTTTAGATATGCCTGTTAAAGATCTTGAACGTGTAATTTATTTTGATGCGTACCTGGTTATCGATCAAGGAAAATCTCCTTTTCCTCGTAAAACGCTCCTTAGTTCTGCTGATTATGATAATTATCTAGATTTACATCCGGAAGATACGGTTTTTAAGGCTGAAACTGGAGCAGAAGCAGTCCGTCTTATTCTTTCGATGATGGATGTTGCATTAGAAATCGCGCAGTTGCAACAAGATTATACAAAAATTATTTCTGTTGTGGCGCGCCATAAAATCATGCGGCGCATTAAAGTTCTCTCTGGATTACTTCATGCAAGTATTAAGCCAGAGTGGATGATTATGAATGTTTTGCCCGTTTTACCGCCCGATTTGCGTCCGTTGGTGCCCTTAGAGGGTGGCCGTTTTGCGAGCTCTGATTTAAACGAACTATACCGTCGTGTTTTAAATAGAAATATTCGTTTGGCTCGTTTAATAGAAATTGATGCTCCATCGGTAATTATAAAAAATGAAAAGCGTATGCTTCAAGAGGCGGTCGATGCATTAATTGATAATGGCCGTCGTGGGCAGCCGATTCGTGGATCCAATAAACGTCCGCTTAAATCATTGAGCGAAATGCTTCGTGGTAAGCAGGGTCGATTTAGGCAAAATCTTCTTGGTAAGCGAGTTGATTACTCTGGCCGTTCGGTGATTGTCGTTGATCCTGAACTTAGAATTGATCAATGTGGATTGCCAAAAGCTATGGCTCTTGAATTATTTAAATCGCATATTTTGGCAGGTCTTTTAGAGCGCGAATTAGCGCCGAATTTGCGTGCGGCAAAGCGCATGATTGAAGATTCAGAGCCTGTTGTTTGGGATGTTCTTGCAGATGTTGTTAAAGGTCAAACGGTTCTTTTAAACCGTGCTCCTACGTTGCATAGATTGGGGATTCAAGCTTTTTGCCCTATTTTGGTTGATGGAAAATCTATTAAAATCCATCCATTAGTTTGTAAGGCGTTCAATGCTGACTTTGATGGTGATCAGATGGCTGTGCACATACCATTGAGCACGCAGGCGCGCGAAGAATCAAAAAATCTTATTTTATCGACAAAGAATATTCTTTCTCCTGCAAATGGTCGTCCTATTATGATTCCATCGCAGGATATGATTCTTGGCCTCCATTATTTAACCAAGGTGCGTTACAACGTTCTTGGAGAAGGGCTTACATTTGCTTCATCAACTGAAGTTGTTGCTGCATATGAGCATGGACGTTCTTCTCTTCATGCCCGCATTAAAGTACGTATGGGTGGAAAGCTTGTTGAAACAACGGTTGGTCGCGTTATTTTATATGTAGCTCTTCCAGAAGGTTCAGATTTTGAATGGGTTAATAAGATTCTTACGACCAGTGACCTTTCAAAACTTGTTGAGCGTGTATATTATCGTTTTGGTAATGATGCCACGGTCATTTGCTTAGATAATATTAAAAAACTTGGTTTTAGGCATTCGACTGCTGCTGGAATATCATTTTCCATGAAGGACATGATAACTCCTGATAAAAAAGAAGGTATCATTAAAAAAGCTGAAAAAGAGGTTCAAAAAATTGAACAAATGTATCTGGATGGTATTATCACCAATGGTGAGCGCTATAATAAGATTGTAAGTACATGGACGCGTGCTACTATCGATGTTGCTCAAAATATGACTGCTAATTTGTCTGAACAAGATTCAAAAAATTATCTTAATGAAGATAAAACAAGCAAGCCATTTAATTCTATATTCTTAATGTTGGAGTCAGGAGCAAAAGGTTCTCGTGATCAAATTAAACAGTTGGTTGGTATGCGAGGTCTTATGGCTCGACCATCTGGTGATATTATGGAAACGCCGGTTAAGAGTAATTTTAAAGATGGCTTAAGCGTTTTTGAATATTTTATTTCTACACATGGCGCCCGTAAAGGTCAGGCAGATACTGCGCTCAAAACAGCGAATGCCGGTTATTTGACGCGTAAGCTTATTGATGTGGCTCAAGATGTTGTTGTTACGATGGCAGATTGTAAAACTCTCGGATACATTATGCTTGAAGATTTGCAGGAAGGTGGCGATATTATTTATCCACTTCCAAATCGAGCATTTAGCCGCATTGTTGCCGAAGATGTAAAGGATGAAATTTCTGGCCAACTTATATTTAAACAGGGACATATTGTCAGACGTGATGATATTGAGAAGATAACGAATGCGGTAGTTTCAAAAATTCCCGTACGTTCCGTATTGACTTGTCAAGCAAAACGGGGGGTCTGCGCTGCATGTTATGGTCTTGATATGTCCAAGAACGAGCTTGTTGAAATAGGATCAACGGTTGGTATTATTGCTGCGCAATCAATTGGTGAACCCGGTACTCAGCTTACTATGAGAACATTCCATATTGGTGGTACGGCGAGTTTGTCTGAACAGTCATCATTTGTTGCTAAGGTTGCAGGAAAGATAGTTTTCACTTCTTTATATGCGCAAAAAAACAAAGAAGGTCAGTATGTTGTTATGAATCGCAGTTCAAAAATGGCTATTGTTTCTCCGGATGGCAAGGAATTACAGCGTCATGATCTTGAATATGGATCTATTCTTCTTGTTCAAGAAGGGCAAGATGTAGTTGTTGGAACTAAGCTGGTTGAATGGGATCTGAACAACAAAGTTATTTTGACTGAACGATTTGGTAAAGTTCGTTATATCGATATGGTCGATAATTTGACAATACAAGAGCGATATGATGAAGCGACGCATCGTACCACGCGTATGATTGTTGAGCATAAGAGCGATAAATACCAGCCTGCAATCAGTATCGTCGATGAGGATGATAATGAAATTGTTCAATATTATATCCCAACTGGCGCCTATATAAATGTTGATCAAAATCAACAAGTTCAAGCAGGTGATGTTATTGCTAAATTGCCTCGAGCTGCATCAAGAACAAAGGATATTACCACTGGGGGTTTACCGCGAATTTCAGAGTTCTTTGAAGCGCGGGCGCCAAAAGATCCAGCAATTCTTGCCGATATTGAGGGTGAGGTCGTATTTGGTGGATTGCATCGTGGTTTGCGAAAAGTTTCTGTCACCAATGGTACGGAAACGTTTGATTACTTCATTCCACGTTCAAAACAGCTTAACGTGGTCAATGGTGACCGTGTTAAGGCGGGCGATCTACTTACGCAGGGCACTCCAATATTACATGATATTTTGCGAATATCTGGACCAGATGCATTGCAAAAATATTTGGTAAATCAGGTTCAGGAAGTTTATCGACGTCAAGGTGTTGACATTAACGATAGACATATTGAATTAATAGTTCGGCAAATGTCACGTAAAGTACGTGTTATTGATCCGGGTGATACTGATTTTCTGATAGGCGATCGTGTTGATAGAATCCATTTCAAGGCAGTTAATGATGCTTTGATCCAGGGAGGCAAACGACCTGCTGTTGCAAAACAGATTTTACAAGGAATAACATTGGCTTCTTTAGGTACAGAAAGCTTTATATCGGCAGCATCATTCCAGGAAACTACTCGTATTTTGGCAGAAGCTGCGATATTTGGGCAAACAGATCACCTTTACGGATTAAAGGAAAATGTTATTATTGGGAAGGTGATTCCTGCCGGGACAGGCATTAAATCATTTAAAGAAAAATATCACATTTGATAAAAATTTGGTAGAATAAGGCATAAATAAAATGTTAGGCGCGTAGCTCAGTGGCAGAGCATTGCTTTGACGTAGCAAGGGTCAGCGGTTCAATCCCGCTCGCGCCTACCAAGTAAACATAACGGAGATAATTACACATTATGATAACTGTTGAAAAAAAGCAGCAAATTGTTGCGGAATTTAGAACGCATGAAAATGATTCAGGTTCTTTGGAGTTGCAAGTTGCATTGCTTACAGAGCGTATCAATGGGCTTAATTTGCATTTTGCTTCATTCCCAAAAGATAATCATTCTCGCACGGGACTTATGAAGTTAGTAGGAAGACGCCGTAAATTCTTGGATTATTTACATAAATCTGATAAAAGTAAGTATGAGAATCTTATCAGCCGATTAGGTATAAGAAAGTAAATAAGTTTTTTAAGCGTTTGTGGTTAAAAGTTAAGCCGATAAAATTAAACAGAAATATAAAGGTATTTGATGGCTATGGAAAAAAAATTTAGCTTACCGGAATTTGGTTATGAAGTAACTTTTGGTAAATTCGCTGGTCAAGCAGATGGGGCGGCATGGTTGCAGCAGGGTGGAACGGTTGTTCTTTCAACAGTGGTATCAGCGCCAGCTTCAGAATTTCCTGGCTTTTTGCCTTTATCTGTTGATTATCGGGAGCTTTTTTCAGCAGCGGGCAAAATTCCAGGTGGATATTTTAAGCGCGAAGGGAAATTTAGCGATACTGAAATTTTAACCAGTCGTTTTATTGATCGCGCTATACGGCCGCTTTTCCCTGAAAATTATTTTAATACGGTCCAGGTAATGGCGACTGTTTATTCTGTTGATCGTGAACATGTACCGCAACCGCTCGCGCTTTTGGCAACTTCCTTTGCCCTTATGGCCTCTAAAATACCTTTTATGGGGCCGGTTGGCATTGCTGAAGTGATTTTGTTAGATGGCGTTTGGGTTACCAACCCCACATATACCCAAATTTCAGCTTCGCAAACAAAAATTATTGTAGCGGGAGATTTGGAAGGTATATGCATGGTTGAGGGAAGTGCCGACAATATATCAGAAGATCAACTTTTGGATGCTCTGTTTATTGCGCATGATGTTATCAAAAAACAGGTTTTATGGCAGCAGGAAATTCTAAAAGAGCTTAATCCTGAAAAAGAAGCTATCAAAGAGATTTTTGATATTAATAGCTGGCAACAACGTGCATTAACTGCCCTAACAGATGATCGTGTTAAACGTATGTTTACGGTTGATAAGGTAGAGCGTGCGAATGTTCAACGTGAATTGAAGGATCATTTTTTTAAGACATTTGAGGCCGAGGTCGAAAAAGAAGGTGTATCGACTGTCTTTTTGGGATATATCTTTGATAAGGTCCTTAATGTTAAAATTACTGAATTATGTTTTAGCGAAAATAAGCGTGTTGATTCTCGAGCTTTCGATCAGGTTCGTACTATTACTTCTGAAGTGGGGCTTCTTCCTTATACCCATGGGTCAGCACTCTTTACGCGTGGTCGTACTCAAGCGCTTGTAACTGTTACGCTTGGAAGTGGGCAGGATGAGGCAAAAGTAGATCGTCTGATGGGTGATACGCTGGAAAGTTCATTCATGTTACACTATAATTTTCCGCCATTTTCTGTGGGTGAGGCCCGTCAACAGCGAGGCCCTGGCCGACGAGAAGTTGGGCATGGCTATTTGGCTGCATCAGCGATACAGCAGGTATTGCCTGAAAAAGAAAATTTTGCTTACACTATTCGTATTGTTGCAGATATGCTTGAATCTGATGGATCAACATCTATGGCAACGGTATGCGGTTCAACTTTGGCGCTTATGGATGCTGGTGTGCCGATCAAAGCAATGGTGAGCGGTATTGCTATGGGTCTTTTAAGAAGCGCACAGGGTGAATTTAGAGTTCTTACAGATATTGCAGGTATCGAAGATGCATTTGGCTTGATGGATTTTAAGGTTGCAGGAACCGAGCGCGGTATTACCGCTATCCAAATGGATATCAAGTATAAAGGTGGCCTTGCACGCTCTGTATTTGAGATGGCGTTAGCTGCCGCTGGTAAGGGGCGTTGGCATATTATGCAAGAAATGAAAAAAACTTTATCAGCCCCCCGTTCGCAATTATCTGCATTGGTACCACAATTGGTTAGTTTTAAGATTCCTACTGAAAAAATTGGTGCTGTGATCGGATCTGGCGGTAAAACGATTAAAGAAATTATTGCCAAAACAGGGGCCTCTATAGATATTTCAGATGATGGCTTAGTTAAGGTTTTTGGTAAGGTAGGTCCTGGTCTAGATCAAGCTGTTGCATGGGCAAAAGTGTTGGGTGGTCAGATAGAAAAGGGCATGAAGTTTACTGGAATGGTAAAGCGTATTGCCGAATTTGGTCTTTTTGTTGAAATTGCACCTGGGCTTGATGGGTTGGTACATGTTTCAACAGTCCCTCGCAACGAGCAGGCACAGTTTGAGAAGAAATATCCTGTTGGTTCTGTAGCACATGTTGAGGTCCTTGACTATGATGCAGAAACGGGTAGAGTACGCTTAAAGGTTGTGCAGTAAAGTAATTTTTTGTTATCAAATTTGATTAAGAAAGTGAAAAATGTTTAGTCATCGTCGTGCCGATAATAGAAATTTTGATCAATTACGTTTACTTAATGTAAAATATGATATTTACCCCTACGCTGCAGGATCAACTCTTTTTGAAGTAGGAAATACCAAGGTGCTTTGTGCTGTTACTTTACAAAATAGTGTTCCGCATTTTTTGCGCGGCAGAAGGTGTGGATGGTTAACGGCTGAGTACTCATTGCTTCCTGCTTCAACACCCGTACGTACCGTTCGTGAGATCACTACAAATAAAAGAAGTGGTAGGACAATAGAAATTTCTCGGCTTATCGGCCGCTCGCTGCGGGCAGTCGCAGACCTTACTATATTGGGTGAACAGACTATTTTCGTTGATTGTGATGTGTTGCAAGCTGATGGTGGAACGCGTACAGCCTGTATCACCGGTGCTTTTTTAGCACTTAAGGCCGCACAAGTTAGGTGGTTGCAAAAGGGCCTTATTTCTCAGCCATTTTTAAAAGACTAGCTT
>JAJZMR010000078.1 GCA_021847535.1 bacterium | reverse complement strand
ATATGGAGCAGGCGTATGCCTTCGCGCTTAAGGCCTATGATTTAGGGGAGATCCCGGTTGGGGCTTTGGTGGTTTCTTCTACGGGTAATCTGCTGGGTTCTGGTTATAATCTCACTCAGGCAGAAGTTTGTCAGATCGCTCATGCAGAAGTGCGTGCAATTACATCCGCTTGTCAGGCGCTCGATGATTGGCGGTTAGAAGGGTGTACGCTCTATGTAACCCTGCAACCCTGCTATGTGAGTATCATTTCTTGATCACGGCCTCGAAAAATATCAGGATGAATAATCATCAGAGTCCCGAGTGCTGCCGTTGTTATTGACAGACCGGTCAGCAAAACTGTTTTTTTATTAAAGCCGATATTCTGACGCGTGAGCGTGTGGATCAAAAGGCCTCCACTCGTCAAAAAACATGCAGACGCGCCAGCGTAATAAGCGAACGATCTCATGGAATCATTGACTATATCATTGGCTGTGTCATGTATTTTTTCGGCAAATTCATCAAAAGATGGTTGTGGAAAAAATGTATTTGTTTCTACGCAGATAAGTGGCCCATGGATTGATATAGTGTAGAAAATAATTAAAAAAAATAATTTTTTGCTCATTAAAGCCCTTTTTAAGTAATATACGATGCGAAAAGACGTATTCTTATTTTATAGCCTTTATTTCTCGCAATCGCAATGAATTTTTCATTAATTTTTTTTGATCAAGCGGGTAAGCCATATCAATTCAAGATCCGATTGTTCTTGTTGAGTAATATGCCATGCAAAATTTTCCTTCTCAAGTCTTCTGCGTAATTCATAAGCAAGAAGTGCAACACTTACTGAGGCATTAAAACTTTCGGTAAATCCATACATTGGTATGGTCACGTATGTATCAACATGTTCGCGCGCGTAATCACTTAAGCCGAGTCGTTCATTTCCTATAACGAGTGCTATTTTTTTATCAAGAGGTAAATCCGCTATAGAATAGGCCTTTTTTGTCGGCATTGTACCAACAATCCTATAACCTTGTGTATGTAATTTTTCAAAGCAATTTTTAACATTATTTGTTTCTGGTTGTGCATAATGGTTCATTGTAAGCCAGTAGTCAGCGCCCTTGGTCACCGTTACTGAAGGGTTGATCCGTTTTTCATTTTCGATAATATGTACTGTTTGAAAACCGCATGCTTCGATTGATCTGAGCCCGGCATCAATATTGTGTTCGTGATATAAGCGTTCAAATGCAAATGTTACATAATCTGATCGCTTGGCAAGCACTTTTTCGATGCAGTTAAGTTTATTTTGATTAATGAGCGAACGCAGCTTTTCTCGTGATAATGGTGCGTGTAGGCTCATATCTTTATGCATATCAAAAGAGCCTAAATTTATGTTTTATAACAAAACCTTTGTTTTTCTGATAACTTGCCAAAACATCGGTAAGCGGAGGTACTAGCGTTTCAACCTGTGTAGCGATGCGGTTAAAATCTCGATCTATCGCATCGGAAAACTTACTCATTTTTTCACGTAATTCAGGGAGCGTGTCAACGATTTCTTCCATGACTATATTGACATTAGTTAATACATCATGAACCCCTTGGTTATTCGATTTCATTAATTGATCAAGCGATTCTGCGCATGCAGATACTTTATCAGTTACCGTTACAAGGCCACCAAGGATACGGCGCAGTGTATCTGTACCTTCCGGACCACCTAAGGCATCGCGCAATGATGCACTTACGGCTTCAATATTTCCTGCGATGCCACTAATTTTTTTCATGAGAGTATCTATTGAAAGGGCATCCTGTACAGGTTCTTGTAATGTTGCGTGAGGAGGTAATTTTTCAAGACGTGCGTCTCCGGGGATAATTTCAAGATACTTTCCACCCAAAATGCCATTCTGTCTAATTGCTCCAGATGCATCTGTATAAAGATGATACTTTTTCAAGATCATGATACACATGCGTACCCGTTGTTCTTCTTCTTCAAAAACAACTTGTTCTATCCAACCAACTTTAACGCCGGCGATTCGTACATCAGCTTTTTTATTAAGTCCCGATATATCGTGTGAATAGAGGCAATATTTTACATAATTATTTGTCGCAAAGCGCAATGAGCCTATTTGAAAGCTCATATAAATAAGTACGCCCAACGACGCAAGGACAAATAAACCTACCGCTGTTTCTGTCTTTACCTGCACGTCATGAATCCTTTTATAAAGGTTATAACCAATAGAGTCGTTTAATATTATAAATATTTGTATCTGTTCCTGGCAGATTCATTTTTTCTAGATAAGCACCAACTTTTTGTGTCATATCCTGAGAATCATCATCAACCACTGTTCCATAAGATATCACAAAAAAAGATGCTACTTCAATTTTTGAAGCGATATTTTTTTGAATTACATCAGCCATTTCATTATACTCTTTCTTGTATAAAGGCGCCAGCAGCTCTTTCCATTGCTGTTGCCAGTTTATCTGACCTTTACGAGTATTTAATTTTTTAACAATCTCAAGGCGTTGCTTTTTATCTATTTTTTGTTTTTCAAGACGCAAGCCCTCAGCTAATCCATCTGAAAAATAAAGCGGCTGCAAGGTTGTGCTTGTTGTGGTAAGGGTAAAAAGATCAAAAATATCGTCAGCGGCTTTTTGAACCGGTATTTCAGTCAAATCCTCAAATGGTCGCCCTCTTTTTTTTAAAAGCTGTGTAAGCGCATTTTCAAAATTTTCAATACCAAACTTTTTGTGTATGGTTTCTTGAAGCAGGGCAACCACTTTCTGTCCGTAATTATTTTTATCGTTGGTAATTTTTTGCTCATCAAAATTGTAAATTCCGTTAAGGTTAATTTTTCCCTGCTCACTTGATATATGTATTTTTATACGACCTTTGATGCCATCTTTTTCTTCAGTCAAGGTAAACGTTTGCATTTGATCTACATATAAAAATGGCGTAATGTTTGCATCAATAGCTTCTTTGTCTTTTTCGTCAAGTTTGTATGGATTACTTAATTGTGCGCGTGCAACTTCAATGCCGCTTAATGCGAGCATACGGGCTTGTTGTTGTCTGAGTAATGTCCGACTGAGGCGATCATAGGAAAGAGTTTTTTGTAATAGACTGGTTACAAATATACTTGCCAGAGAGATAATAAAAAGGGCGGTCACTAAAATATAGCCTGATTTTTTTGCGATCATTTTTTGACTCCTGGCATTAAAGGCATTCGTTTTTGTTCAGGGAGTGGCGAAGTTTTTTTACCTGGCTTCTGGGCGGATTTTTGGTCATTGGCGTTAGGCTCTGGTTGCGGAAGTTTTTTTTCAGGCTCTGAATTGGCTGGGTCAACCGGGATCCAGCATGAAAAAGCAAAAGGATATTCCTGCGCAGTTACTTTATCGCTTCCTGGAGTGCCCATCGTTCCTTTGAGTGAGATAATTTGAGGGAGCGCGATTTTTTGATGCTTTTCTTTGCCTGCATGAGCTTGATTGCGCTCCATTTTTATACTTTCTGCAAAAGAGGCCCCTGATACGACTTCAACTTTTTTGCCATCGGCATTGTTTTGTATTATCGTGCAGTTAATTGTGCATGTTTTTAGACCAAATGCGATAGGGTACGACCCCCTGCTGATAAAATTTTCTGGTGAAATTTCTGCTGATTCTTCACGCATAAGGGTGAAAAAGCCGAGAGATTCTTGTTCGGGCACAAGATGGTAACGAACACGCGCAAGGAGCGGCCTTGGTACACCGTATGATTTTAAAATAGAGGTCGTTACAAAACTTAAGCTTTTGAATTGTTCGCCTTCTATTTCGATATGTAGACCATAAGATTTATTATACATATCTTGTTTTTTTTTCTGCTCTTCGGGCTTATCTTTTTTGAGTGGTATAAAACCATACAGTGGTACGACTATGCCGGAAATATCTTTTTTTAACTGCTTAAAAAGAATTTCTTGCTGGTTTGCGCAGTTTATATAATTATTATTTTCTATTGTTGATCGCTGAATTACGGATATGGCATTAAAAATCATAAGCATAACAAAACTACTTATTGCCAGAGCGATGATAATTTCTATAAAACTAAATCCGGGACGTATCATAATTTTTCTTTTGATGAGCCTTTCGGGGTCTCTGGACTGTATAAAAAACGAACTAGAGTGAGTGCATCAGTGCCTATCATAGTCTTCCATGATACGGTAATTTTTTGGCAGATAATGTTTTTAACATCTGCCAGGGGCCCTTGCCCTGATACTTGAGATGTATTTAATACTATTTTAAATCCATCCATTTCCTGTTCGCTTGTTTTTCCTGGTTGCATCGGTTCATTTTTTTCTATATCAGTAAGAAATGAAAATGCCGCTTGTTCTGCCTGCCAACGCATGCGGTCTTTAAAAATAATTTTTTGCAAGGTGCTTTGTAGCCCTATAATGCTGCTCAAAGTAATAGTTGTCATGATGAGTGCAATAAGCACTTCAATAAGAGAAAAACCATATACTGCATGCCTCATGAAACTACCTTAAATTGAACAAAAAATGGATTAAGTTGCAACTCTGACGACATTGTTGTTTCTGTGTCGTATATACCAATGTTAACCTGTTGCGCTGTTCCGTCAGGCATGATATAAAACCAGACAGTTTTTGCAGCTCCTGCGCCAGCCATTTCATCTTTTCCTTCGATGATAAATTTTTCTATGTTCAGCTGCTCATCAAAAATCATTGAATCATTGCCAAACTCGCTCTGTACTAATTCGTAGATAGTTTTTTGCTGAGGCCCTTCTTGTTTATCTGTTTCTTGCCTAATATGCACGCGGCATGGCGTTGTTGTTAGATCAAAAAAAAGTTGTGTTATTTTTCCGCTTATTAACGCATGATTATAGGCATTTAAAGCCAAAGCATTCAAGCGCATTACACACTCGTCAAACACAGCCCTTTTTGTTTTTGTCAGGCGGGGAATTTGACTGGCCATGATAGCAACAATCATCATGGCCACCATAATTTCTATAAAACTAAATCCTGCTTTTACAATTTTTCCGCGCGAATCCATTCACTCTCCGGAGAACCTTCGCCATTAGCGCCATACGAATAGAGTTCATAAGGAGGCTTTTGCCCTTTGCCTTTAACGATATATTGTAAATCATTGTTCCAAGAATCAAGAGTAATCTCCTTATCAAGGTAGGGTCCTTGCCACCCTTTAACTCCTGCTGGCGCATTGACTAAGTCTTGTAACGCTGTTGGATAATTGTGAACGTTAGCATAATACTGACTTATAGCAAGCGATAGGGTGCGAAGCATTGATTCAGTAGATTTTCTTTTTGCTTGACCGACCCAGCTAAAAAGCCCAATTGTACCGGCAACCATAAAACCGACAATCATTATCGCGATAATGATTTCAGTCAGGGAAAATCCTGGCTGCGCTCTACGCATAGTAATCATAAAAACTCCTAGAGTATTAAAAAATAAAATACAGCTTTTAAACCTTAAATTCTTTGCCGAGATTTTGATTCATTTGAAGTATTGGTCCAGCAATTGCCATCACCACAACGCCTACTATCGCTCCCATGACTATGGTAGTAATAGGCGTAATTTTTGTAACGAGTCCATCTGCGTACTCTGTTACTTCACTATCATAGTAGGTGCCGACCTGTAACAACATTTCGGGCAGCGTTCCACTTTCTTCCCCAGTCTTTATTAAATAAATGGCAACTGCAGGGAATATCCCAGTTTCTTGAAGGTATTCAGAAATTTTTCCTTGCTTGATAATACTTTCGCGTGCTTGCTCAAGCTTATTAACTAATATCTTATTATTAATAAGGTCGGTAACGATACTCAGTTCCTGTTCTAAATTGACTCCTGCTTCTAAAAGCATGCCAAGCGTGCTGCTGAATTGAACAACGGCCCCCATGCGAGCGAAATAGCCAGCCATGGGCACTTTAAGAATAAATTTGTCCCATGCGCGAGATCCGCTTTGTGTGTTTTTCCACCACAAAAAAGTACCACCGACAATAGTAATGGTTATAAGTAAGATAAAATAATAATTGATAACTATATCAGAAAGAGTCATTAAAGCGCGTGTTGCAACAGGGAGCGTCATCTTCATAGAACTAAATGTTTCGCTAATACTTGGAATAACAACCGCCAACAAAAGAATAACAACCCCTAAGGCGATGGCAAGTTGAATGGCAGGCATGGTGAGTGCGCCGCGAATTTTTTTACGCAATGTTTCTGACCGTTCGATATAAGCCGTTAACCGATCAAGAATAATTTCAAGTTTACCACTTGCCTCGCCTGCTTTGACCAGTTGTACATAGGTATTGGAAAATATCTTTGGGTAAGCCGAAAGCCCTTCTGCTAATGATTTACCTTCCTTAATAGAATCTTTTAAATTGATAACAATGGATCGAAGCTGTCCTTCTGTTTGTTCAATAAGTAACTCAAGTGCTTGGAGTAAAGGTACGCCTGCTTTTAAAAGAACAGCTAATTGTTTGGTGAAAAATATGAGATCTTTTGCATCAACATTTTTTTGAAAAAAATTTCTAAAAAATTGTGATACCCGTGTCTCTTGTTGGCTTGCGGTAAGAGCGATGGGGTAAAGATTTTTTTTTATAAGAGTTTCCCTAGCGATTTGTGCAGAAGGAGCATCAAGAGTCCCTGAAGTCTTTTTACCATCTTTTGAAAGTGCCTTATAATAATAAAGTGCCATTAACCACCATAAAGTACCGCTATTTGCATTTGTTTGGTATCTTGAATGAGCTTACTTTTGTATGGTATCATTTTTTACACATCTATAAAAGAAATATCTTATTTTAAGAGCGAAAGTATTATTATGTATATGAAAAGCAAGTATAATTTTCTGTATGGGGTATCCCTTTTTTCGTCATGCTTGTTAGCATCCTTGTCAATGCATGCAGCGCATACGTTAAATTCAGAGAAACTCGAAATTTTTACAAGACCGGTTGTCTTCAATAGGGCAGGGCTTGAGATTTTTTTTGCTGAACAATTCAATAATCCGGTCTATGTTGAACATATTTTGCCATCGCACTTCGGGCACCTTGCTCATTTTTTACATTTTGGCAAATCACTTGCAGATCCGTATGATTTTGTTATGACTGTTTTTGATATTTTTCACATGCGACTCAAAGGAACTCATTGGGTTAATGCATTATCATTGAGCCTTTTGCTGGAGCAGTTACCCTTTTATTTGCATGATATATGTATATCACGTGAACAAGAGCGACTTGAAGAAACTATTAAAGATATTTTGTATAGACGTTTTATTGCTCGTTTTAGTAAATTTGCTCAAAACCCTATGGATGGTATCAATAGCTTTGATACTTTTCTGCAAACAATCGACGAATTTATTGATCCAACCGCGAGCGAAATTTCACATTTGATTAATCAAGGTAGGCAAAAAAAACCTGTTTTTGAGCTACAAACGCTTGTCAGTAGATTTGTTGAGAGCGCCTTAGAAAAGGTGATATGGAATCCTCAAACACAACATGATTCATGGGATTCTGTTTGTATTTTAGCTGAACAGATCAATATCTTGCATGAATCTGGTATTATCAATTCACAAAAAACGGTTAATCATTTATATTGGACTCTTTTATATAGGTATGAATACTTTTTGCGCTCAGCAAAAGAAATCCTTAATCAAGATGTTTTTGATTACATTAAAAATGATCTTGCAATGAATGATCGTGAATGGCTTGTTCTGGCTGAATCGGAAGAGTTTTTGACTTCAAAAAAAGAATATTTAAAATATGTTTTGTGGGAATGTATTGCCGATAAAGAGCTGGGACAATAATTTTTAAAAAAATAAGGCAGCGATTTTTGGTCCCCGTATTAGTGCGCCAGGCATGTTGCACATTCAATGAGGTGAAAGCCCTCAGCGGACCGTAAAGGCCGGAACCGCACGTCTCAGCAAGCGTGTCATCGTGAGATGGGATT